>JAQUOO010000063.1 GCA_028717055.1 Candidatus Omnitrophota bacterium
GCGCTTTAATCACAGCCAAGCCAATTACAGATTTAAAATTATCCTTAGAAGGCGCCTGGCAGTTTGGTTATGACAGGGTTCTTAGTTCTACCAATACTTCCGATAAACGCAAAGCCTACGCTCTTCAGGCTATGGCAGATTACACTTTCTCCAAAGTTAAATTTACTCCTTCTATAGGCGCCGGTTATACTTATCTTTCCGGTCCTAAAGGCGGTAAATACGGCGGTTGGGATCCAATGTATTATAACCAGGTATTAGGAAACATTGCTTACGCGATATTGCCTTTCAGTAATATGCAGGCAATAGGAGTTAGAGGCAGTGTAAAACCTGCGGATGATGTTACCCTTACCGGCAGCGTTACTAATTTTAGCTTGGTAAAAGAAGTAAGTAGCTATACAAGCCTATATAACAATGCGACAATTTATACCACTACCAAAAAGAACCTAGGTAATGAATTTGACCTCACTGCAACTTACGACTACACCGAAGATGTGCAGTTAGGCCTTACTTGGGGTTATTTTGCTTGCGGTAACGCTATAGCTGAAAGCCGTGGTAACGCCTCACAGTTAATCGGATCCATGAAGGTAACATTCTAATATAACTGATGTAGAAGCACTTAATCCTCGGGGGAGAATATCCCCCGAGGATTTTTTTTAACAATTAGTTTTCTTTAACTACTATCTACTACCTACTAACTACTCTCTAACATGCTTTACTTGGCTTTTATCTTCCACATGCACCAACCGTATTACAAGAATCTGCTCACCAATGAAGCCAATCTTCCCTGGGTAAGGCTTCATGGGGTTAAAGATTATCTTGATATGGTGCAAATCCTGGAGAAATTCCCCGGGATTCATCAAACCTTTAATATTGTCCCATCGTTATTCGAGCAGATAGAAAATTATACGAATGGTTCCGTAAAAGATACCTTCCTTGAGCTTTCCTACAAAGAGGCAAAAAAACTCTCTCCGGACGAAAAGGATTTTATTCTAAACAATTTCTTTTCCATTAATAAAGACAAAGTCATCTCCAATTTCCCCCGCTATTATGAATTATATTTTAAGAAACAAAGAAAAGGAGAATTCGATATTCAGGATTACCTGGACCTTCAGACCTGGTTTAATTTAGCCTGGATTGATCCCTCTTTTCGCTCAAAATTCCCGGAGCTAAGAGCAATTATATCTAAAGGCAGGTTTTTTACTGAAGAAGACAAACGCCTTGTTCTGGACAAACAGATAACCATTCTAAGAGAAGTAATCCCCGGTTATAGGCGGTCTTGCGCAACCGGACAGTTAGAACTAAGCGTAACGCCATATTATCATCCGATATTGCCGCTTTTATGCAGTTCAAATAGCGCTAAAGAAGCAAACCTTCAAAGCCTATTGCCAAAATCGGAATTCCGCTATCCGCAGGACGCCAAAATTCAAATTGATACGGCTGTAAAATTCTATCAGGAAAGATTCGGGATGGAGCCCCGCGGAATGTGGCCGTCAGAAGAGTCGGTAAGCGAAAGCATCCTGCCATTTATAATCGGTTCCGGAATAAAATGGATAGTTACGGATGAGGCCTTGCTTTTTAAATCTTTTAAATCAAAAAAAAGGGACACCAAACTGCTCTACCAGCCTCATTTATTGAAGAGAAGGGAAGGGGAGTTGAAAATCGTATTTCGTGACCGCAATCTTTCGGACCTGATCGGATTTGTTTATCATTCATGGAAAGCGGAGAGCGCGGTAGCAGATTTTATGCAGCATCTGGATAATATAAACAAGGCGTTCAAAAATGAAGATATTCTGGTTACGATAGCGATGGATGGAGAGAACGCCTGGGAATACTATACCAATGACGGGCATGATTTTCTGGAGCTGCTTTACCAACGCCTTGGCGATTCCAGCGCTATCAAGGTAACTACAATATCTGAATATTTGGAAAACCATCCGGTTAAATCCAAAATCAAACACTTAAGCGCCGGGTCGTGGATTTACGGCAATTTCAATAAATGGATGGGGAACTACTATAAAGTTAAGGCTTGGGAGTGGCTGCTTGCCGCGCGAAAAGAATTTGATGAGGCCGGCTCCAGATTATCAAACCAGGAGCTGCAGCTTGCCTTAAAACAAATTCTTGTTTTGGAAGGCAGTGACTGGTTCTGGTGGTATGGAGAGGACCCTGAAGGTTCCTTCGACAGGTTATTCCGCCTGCATTTGCGTAACTTTTATTCAATAATCAAAAAACCTATTCCCGATTACTTGTCAAACCCTCTAAGTGCTTGACATCTAACGACTTTTATGTTATAAATGTTCAAGTTAAAATGGACAAAAAAGATATCTACGAACACCTGGCAAAAATCTACCTTGATGCTTCTTCAAAGAAGAAAAAAAGAAATAAAGCTTATCCAAAACTTTTCAAGAATCTTTTTATTGTAAGCATATTTCTGATGGTTGGCTTGTCTACAGCTATATTTTCTTCCGTATCCAAAAGGAATAACTTGCGTTCCGAAACCGCCTTGATTCTTCAAAACGATCCCGCAAAGATAAATTTTAATTTCGACCCCGCAAAAAAGGAAATCTACAGCCTTAACCTGAATCACTTAAACCTGGCGCGTTTTAAAATGCTGGCTTTCTCAATCAGGAATATGGAACCCAGGGAAAAAATAGCCATGCGGATTGAATTCGTAAATGCTTTCAAGGAAAAATCAGAAATATATTTAAGGAATATCCCTTACAACTGGAAGGATTTTAAAATAAACTTGGCCGATTTCAAGAATTTAAACGACTGGTCGGAAACTACCAGCCTTTCTTTTTGCGTGGAGGAATGGAATGCTTCCGGGAAGAAGGGCGTAGTTTTTATCGATAACGTTAGGCTTCTTAAAGCCTGAAAGGAGAGCTGGATTCCTATGCGTATAATCGCTATAACCAATCAAAAAGGCGGATGCGGAAAAACGACTACCTCGGTTAATTTGGCTGCCTCTTTAGCTGCTAACGGAAGAAAAGTATTGCTGGTGGATATTGACCCCCAGGCGCACGCTACACTAGGATTAAACATCAAGTCTTATTTCAGTATCTATAATGTCTTGTCGAAAATCACCCACCAGAAAACCAAGCTTGAAGATATCATCCAGAATGTAAGCCCGGATTTCGACATAGCGCCCTCCAGTATTATTTTAAGCACGCTTGAACAAGAATTAGCCGGGGAAATTGGAAGGGAATCCCGCCTTTGGGATACTTTAAATAATTTTAAGGTAAATTACGACTATATCCTGATAGATTGCCCTCCAAACCTGGGAATATTGACCATAAACGCCATCCGGGCCGCCGATGAAGTGATTATCCCGGTAGAAGCCAGCAGATTCTCCCTGGAAGGCATGGATCAACTCTTAAGCATAGTAAGTTTGGTTCGCGACCGCCTGAATCATGCCGTAAGCACCAAAATACTAGTAACAAATTTCGATTCCCGCCTGGCGCATTCTTTCAAAATGCTCGAAAAAATCAAATCTGACTTTAAGAATAAGCTATTTTCGAATATTATCCATGTAAATGTGAAATTAAAAGAAGCCCAGAATCAGGGGACTCACATATTGAATTTCGACAAATACTCCCGTGGCGCAAAAGACTATTATAGCCTTTCAAGAGAAATCATCACCCAGGAAACCAGCCCTAAAAATACGGAGAAAACCGAAAGCGCGCCTTTTAGAAAAACCGAGCCAAAACCGGTTGTAGTTCTTGAGAAAAAGATGAATGAAATACTTAAAAAAGAACTGCCGAAACTGACCGAGGTGATATTCTCGGTTTTTGCTCCCGATGCCAAAGATGTTTACGTCGCCGGAGAATTCAACAACTGGAAACTGGAAGATTCAAACCGCATGCTTAGCAATAACGGAACCTGGAGCAAAAAGTTAAATCTGACAAGCGGTAAATACCGCTACCGTTTTGTCATTGACGGAAAATGGATTGAAGATACCTCCAATCCTTTAAGAGAAATCAATCCTTACGGTTCAGTTGATTCCCTGATTGAAATCGATATCAATAAATAGAGGGAGGTGCATATGGCGCCGAAGAAAAAGGTTAAAAAGACTATCCGGAAGAAACAGATAAAAAAGAAAACTGTCAAAAAACCGGTCAAGAGATCAATCAAGAAGAAAACTGTTTCCAAGAAAAAGAATACGCTAAAGAAGAAAGGAAACATACTTGGCGTCATAACGCACTATTTCCCGCATGTGCAAGCCGCGGTAATCAAGCTAAAAACCCCCTTGTCTACCGGAGAAACAATCAAAATCAAAGGCCACACTACGGATTTTACGCAAAGCATAATTTCCATGCAAATTGATCATGTTCCCGTAAATACAGCTAAAACCGGCCAAGAAATAGGTTTACTGGTTAATTCCCGGGTCAGGCAGGGCGATTTAGTTTATAAAGTCTAACAACAGGAGGGAGTTAAAATGAGGCTTTCTGAAGTAGAAAAAAGGGCGAAATCATTGGGAATCAAAGATACCTGGAGGCTATCCAAGAAGGATCTAATAAAAACAATTCAGCGCACTGAAGGAAATAACGCATGCTTTGGAACTACCCGCATCTGCGAACAGATGGTTTGCTGCTGGAGGAGCGATTGCATAAAATGAAATACAAATGCCAGATTTGCGAGCGTGAAATCGACGATTTTGCCAGCCTAGCCCATATTAAAGCGGAAGAATATTTACTGGAATTAATCAGGCGCGATCACCCAGAATGGCACGAAAGCAAAAAAACCTGCCATAAATGTATCGAATACTACCGTAAATTAGTCAAGGAAAACGAAGTCTGATATTTCCGGAAACGGCTTATTTCAAGGAGCCGTTTCTTTTTCAGCAAATATTTCGAGTATCTACTCATAATAAATAGGGCGTTAAAACCCGGTAAGTTCAAGTAAATGCAGCCTCGAGGAAGACCAAAAAAATACAGGATAGTGCGCCTTGATCCCAGGATAAACCAATTTAGCCCCCGGGGCAGGCCCGGCAGGCCGAATGAGGTGGATCTTAATATGGACCAGTTTGAGGCCATAAGGCTGGCTGATTATATGGGATTACCCCAAAAAAAGGCGGCCAAACTAATGCGCATATCCCAACAAACCTTTAGCCGGATATTAACGCGGGCCCATAAAAGCCTGGCTAACGCCTTGGTCAATGGCCATACCATAAAGATACAGGGCGGACATTATGTAATCAGTTCCCGAGAATAATCCCCGGAAAAACAACCGGAACCAACAGAACAGTAAGCCCTAAAATTATTAAAATCTGCCTAAAACTTAACCTAATGGATGTTATTTTGAGATAAACCCTTCTTGTGCTCAACTTCCTATAATATATCTTATGTTAACTTCAGCTTATTGGTTAGATTATTCTAAGGCTATGGTTAATAAGAGGTTAGGATACATCGGTATTTTCCTGTGGAAAAGCGCTTTTCGAATTACTTAAACTTACCGCCTTCTTTTAAGGTTAGCATTTACGGATGGATTAGTGAAGGAGCTTACCGGGATTTTTTGGCTCTAATTGCCTATTTTATTTACGGGTTAAAATAACCTGGGCAGGAAAAATAGAACTATCTCCAAAGCGGGCATTGATTCCATCTACCGCTCTAATCAAGGCTTCTCTGCGCCTTTCCTCAATCAGTAAAGGCAGATAATCCTGGCATTCTAAATAGCTGACAGTTACTCCCAAAGCCCGGATTTTATGGCATTTTTTAGGCATTCCAGCCATCAACTTCAGGGATTTCCGGTATATCTCATAACTATCATTGGTAGGCATTGCGAAGGTTTTTTGGGCCAGGAAATCGCCCTTATCCGGCATATTTAACCAAAGATGGACTGTCCTGGCGGTCAAGTTTTTACGCCGCAGGCGCTCACCAACCATTTCAGACAAAACCCTGATCCAGGCGCCGATAACTATAGGGTTTCCCAAGGCATTCGGCAAGGTATATGAATGGCTTATCGACTTGGGCCGCCGGCTGATTTCATCTTCACTGGGTTCCTCAAACTTACCGGGATTTTCATCCGCGCCAAAGAATCCCGGTAAGTTTAAATAAATGTCCCAGCAGGTTTTTAAGCCTTGAGCCATCAGGGTTTGCCCGGTTTTACCGGCCATTCCGCAGGCCTTGGTAAGCGGCGCCAAACTCAAAACCTCTTTAAGGTTAGCGTCATTTATAATAGCCACTCCCTTTGGCTTATTTATTTTTGAAGCCAGCTTGGCTAAAGGGCAGTTTTTGGCGATACCAACCGAAGCGGTAATGTTAAAGTTTGCATATATCTGCTCCTGGATTTCCCGGGCTAATTTAAACGGCTCCGGATAATCCCGTATATCCATTTGAAATTCATCAACTGAAGCATAATTCAGCGCAAACCCAAAACCCTCAAGCAGCCTAAAAATCTGCTCCGAAGTCCAGATGTATTTAGCCTGGTCTGCCGCTACAAATTCTAAATTTGGGCATATATTAAAAGCGTATCTTGATTGCATGCCGGAATGAATTCCCAAAGCTTTGGCTTCGTAACTTGCGGCGCAAACCACAGTGCGCATTTTACCGGCGCGCGAACCTATAATTAACGGCTTGCCTTTTAAGCGCGGGTTTACGGCTTGCTCGATTGAAGCAAAAAAAGCGTCCATATCAATGTGTAGAATCATGCTTCGTAATGACGCTATGTTTATTGTATTATTTTATCAACCTGCCAGCGGAAGGTGGAATTATTAAATGATATCTGATAGGGCTGCCCGGAACTGATTACTGAAAAATAATTAATCAATGCCTGGCCGAGCCGTTCCTGCCAATTATAGGTTATGGCTTCTATATTGTATTCCCTGTCATTCCAAAAGAAAGTTTTAGGGTAAATGCGCGAGTTTTTAAAATAAGCCAGGACTTCAATCCTTTCGGCTAAACCATCCGGATTAAAACCTTGGGCTTGCGGCTCAAACCTGTCCCAGCGCGCCTTGGGATTAAAACTATTATGATTCATATTCTTTCTATCTACTAAATACTGATTTAATATTTCCTTATTACTGTCATCAACTTTCCGATTATCTTAAACTCTTCGAAAATTGGCGG
>JAQUOO010000064.1 GCA_028717055.1 Candidatus Omnitrophota bacterium
CAAAATTACGCCCTTTATCCGCATATGACTGTTTTTGAAAATATGGCCTTCGGTTTAAAGTTAAGAAAGGTTAAGAAAGAATTGATTAAAACCAAGGTCAGCGAGGCGGCCCAGATTCTATCCATAGCGGATAAATTGGAGCGCCGGCCGCGGGAACTTTCCGGAGGGGAAAGGCAGCGTGTAGCCGTAGGGCGCACCATCGTGCGGCAGCCGTTGGTTTTCCTTTTCGACGAGCCCCTAAGCAACCTGGATGCCAAAATGCGCGTGCAGATGCGCACAGAGCTAAATAAGCTGCATAAGAATTTAGGCAAGGGCACCACTTTTATTTACGTTACTCACGATCAGACTGAGGCTATGACTATGGCCACGCGGATAATGGTAATGAAGGATGGGGTTATCCAGCAGATCGGCGAGCCGATGTATATCTTCGATAACCCGGTTAACAGATTTGTCGCCGGTTTTATCGGTTCTCCGCCGATGAATTTCTTCGAGGGAAAGATAATCCAAAAGGAAGACGGTTATTATTTTGACGGCGGAAGCTTCCGGGTAAAAACCGACGAAAAGATTTCCGCGTATCTTGCGCCTTATAAGGATAAAGAAATTATCATGGGGATAAGGCCGCATGAGATCCGGGACAAAATGTTCGTAGAAGAAAAATACGTATCTCCCCCTAACATAGTAAGGGCTAGAGTCGAGATAATCGAAAAGATGGGTTATGAAAAGATAATTTCTTTCAATAGCGGCAAGCATGGTTTTGTCGCCAAGCTTGAAAGGAGAAGCCGGGTAGAAACCGGTCAGGATATAGAACTTGTTTTTAATACCAGCCGGCTTTATTTCTTCGAGAAAGACGACGAAGGAAGAAATATTTTGTATAAAGATAAGGGAAGCTTTACCTCACAAGAACCGGTTCAGCCGAATAAAACCCGCGGCTCACCGCGGTTAGGAAAACTTAAAATCTTTATCCAAACTTTATATTTCGTGTTTGCTTTTAAGACAATCCCGCTCTGGGCTATGTCTTCTTCCGGAAAGAGCGATTTCATAAATTGCGAATCCGTCTGTTTATTCCTGACGGTAGTTTTTTTCTTTATTCCCA
This sequence comes from Candidatus Omnitrophota bacterium, assembly GCA_028717055.1. Taxonomy (GTDB): domain Bacteria; phylum Omnitrophota; class Gorgyraeia; order Gygaellales; family Profunditerraquicolaceae; genus UBA6233. The sequence continues at coordinate 1,094 of JAQUOO010000064.1, forward strand.
TGCTTGCCTTTGCCATATTTTGTTTTTGGCACGGCCTGGCTGCCGAGATCTCCGGTTTTAAGGAAAGACACAAGGAGAAGGCCGCAGTATTGCCGGATACCGAAGGGCCGGATATTGAATCTAAAGAATGGAGAATAGAGCAGATCCGAAAAGTAATCCCGGAGATTGAAAAATACCGGGAGGGCAAGAAATTGATTGATTACGGTATAATTCCGGGAGGCGGCATCGACGGTTTACGTTATTACCAAATTATAGAGGCAATAGAAAAAGAAGGATATTGTTTCACTAATCTGGGCGCGACGTCAATAGGAGCAATTGTCGCTTTATTCTTGATGCTTGGCTATGATGCCAAGTCCGCTAAAGAAAAAGCATACGATACGGATGCATCCGGCTTCTCCAACCCTCCCGTAGGCAGAATTGGTTTCATTCGGAATCTTCTTTCCCACGGAGGGATATCTAAAGGAGACGCCGTATTAGAGTGGATTAGAAGCCTTATAATAGACAGGTTTGGTTTTATCCCCACTTTCGGTGAGCTTAAAGAAGCTAATTACCCGTTTAATCTGACAGTTACAGCTGTAGATTACCTCACTAAGAGACTCTTGAAGCTAAACGCAGAGAATTGCCCGGATATGCCTATAGACTTAGCCATAAGAGCCAGTATCTCGCTTCCCGTAATATTTAATCCGGTAATATGGGTAGGTAAATATAAAGGAGAATATAGAAGATGGGAGTTGATTGATGGGAGTATCCACCCCGAAGGAAGCCTTCCTTTGTCTCTTTTTGATGAAGCCGGGCTTAAACCCTGGAAAAGCAATTGTATTGCCTTTCCTTTAATGGATGTAAGAGCTCCTGACGCAGTTAATACCGAGCAGCTTAAAATTTTGAAAAAGACATTAGAATATATTAAGGAACGGCCCCTGCTCAATATTATGGTAGTAAGTTTATTCAGGCTTATCAGCTGGGTTCTTCCTGTAGCGAATATAATAGTAAAGACTATTGAGACGGAGAATGAGCCTTTTGCCCGGGATGCCCTGTTGAATCGCTGGAAGTCACACATAAAGATTATAAAAATCAGTGACGTAAATTCCCTTAAGTTTAATTTATCGCGGGAAGAAAAAGAAAAGAAGTTTTATGTTGAGGCCAGCAATGAATCCCTTTTAGCGGCGATAAAAGGGACTGTCCGTCCGAAATATTTTTATTTTAAAATGAAACCTATCCTGACCTACATTTTTACTTCCGATATCGCAGGTTTGGTAAGAAAAGTATTTCGGTTTCAAGATGAGATTCCCGAGCAGATTTTGAAAGAGTCGGTTCGGAAAAGCAGGAGTATGTATTTATTGTGGGGAGATAAGGATATTAAGTTTTCCGCCAGCGAAAAGGGGTGCGAGGATAGAAGGTTTAAAGAAAGAAGCTGTATCGAAAAGACCATCCGGGAAATAAAAAAGCTTGCTCCGGGCATTATTTCCGCTTTGTCCGCCTTTGGGTATTTAAACGGATGGGTTCCGGAAGAAGTTGAAGAAGCCTACGGTAAATTCCTCGATGAAAAGATTATCGATATAGTCGCCCTGGAGATAACAGGCCAGACCTATCCTTTTCTTGCGCAGGGTAAGAACGGCTACCGTTGTTATATCCGTCATTCTCTTAAGCGAGGGGCCATTTACATCAGCGGGCCTGTTTATAATATCCTTAAATATTATCCTAATCTTTTGGCCGCGGCAATCGGTTGGCAGTCGTTCCTGATGTTTTTAGAGGTGTATGGGTATTATCAGGCAGCTAAAAATGACTTGGGAGCAGATGATTGGGGAACATTCCTGAAATTATATGCCAAACCTGTGGAACTGCATAAGAAATGTGAAGAAAATAAAATTATTTTCTTAAGCCAGGTTCAGGAAAGAAAACTGCTCCTTGAATATGAGCGTGATTTTGTGGAATCGGCTGAAAGATTCAAGAGTTCCATAGCCAAGGGTTTGGATGAATTCATAAACGGCCTAAAAACCTCAAGTCCCAATGATTCAGGAAAAAATAAAAATGAACTATTAAGCAAAAAAAGTGCTGTTCCGGAGTATTTTGATTCCGATTTGCAAAAGTTTTCAAAAGAGCAGAACTTGCAGAAACTTACGGGCTATCTGGAAAAGATTGCTCAGGGAAAAGAGGCTGGTGAAGAAATAGTCATTTGCCTTCCGCACCGGGATCAGGAAAAAGATGGCGGCAACTCGGCATTCTTGGGCGCGCATCTTTTTACCGAAATTAAGAATATTCTCTCCGAGGAAGAAAAAAAGGTTCAGTATTTCCCGGTAATGAATGATAGCCTGGATAAGGGGACAAGGGATGTCTTTGGGGACGTCGGTATCAAAGAAGAGGATTTAATTTATTATCGAGACATCGAAGAGCTAATCAAAAATATTTCCCGAATGCCCCCGGAGGCAAGAACAAAAATAAAGCTTATTTTGTTTGACCATAACGAAGTTGAGAGGGAAGAGCTAAAGGCTTTTGAGATAATCTGGATTGGAGACCACCATCCTAAATTAAACGCTATCCCTGCGCCCAAGGGTTCGATAATCAAAGATTCAAAATCTTGCACTTGCGCTATTCTTGCGCAGATGTATTTTGAATTCGATGTCAGGGTTTCTCCGGCTATAGCCTATTTACTGGCGGACGCTATTATTTCGGATGAGGATGTGGTAGCAGACGCAGATAGCCTGCAAGGCTTTACTTTTAAATCCAGGATTGCCGTTAGAGAAGACAGCTTGATGCTGGACAAATTAATTAAAATTGCCCGGATAAAAGATATTGCTGCCTGGATCAACAAGCTTGGCAGGGATGAATACTGCACTAAAGATTCCAGCGTGGAAGAGCTGCTTCGGGATTCCAAGAAATATCTTTACAAAGGCCAAGAGGTTTGTGTTGGACAGGCAAAATTTTGTCAGCTGGAATATGTTGTTCCGCAGAAATCGAACGCGCTTATTGACGCCTTGAGGAAGCAGAGAGCCGAGGGTAATTTCAGGGCGGTATCCTGGATGCCCACTCATCTGGATGGCGACAACTATGGCACTGATTCTATTATCTGCGCAGATGAAGATTTCATAGAGGCGATAATGAATGCTGCCGCTTGTTCGAAAGTAATCACCGGTTCGCTTATCCGCAGTTTAATGGCTAACCCGGCAACCAAGAAATACCAAAGGCGGCGGTTGCCTGCGCATATCAACATTAATGATTGTTTAAACGAGCTTGGAGACTATTTTACCCGGAGATTATCGCGCGGCGAACAAAGGAAACTGTTCAGGCTAGTTGTCGCGACATTAAATAATATACCGCAGGACGATGATTCCCGCGCCGCGCTTATTCTTGCCGAAAGGCTGGAGAAGGCTTTTGAGGAACTTGAATTGTCTTTTAACGCTGAGAAGGTAAAACAGTTATTGGAATTAAAGAAGCTGGGTAAGGATGTATATCAGTTACATTTAGCAGAGATCGGTTCGCGAAAAGCGGAAATGTGGGTTTTGATAAAGGAAGCGTTCAATACCCTTATTTTAGAAAATTACACCTTGAATAAAAATTTCCCCCTTCCGCTTAAAGACCTTAAACCTCAAAATGTCCAGCCTAATGGAATCTGCGGCCCGCCTTCGACAAGGATAAAAGGAAGAATAATAGTTCTATTCAGGAATTTTGGCGATTGCGGGGATGCGGCAGAAGCAGCCGGTTTTGCCAAAGGATTGAAAATGCTGGTTCCGGAGGTAGAGATAAAATTGGTCAATGTCAAACGAAGGCCTGAAGATGAAGCCGTATTCAACAATATTATAAAAATTAATTTTGGCAAATTTCTTGCCGATAGCGGAATAGAATTGGTTTTTCAAGAAATAGGAACCCTTAAAGAAGAACTAAAAAATGAGGATATCCTTATTTCTGTAAGCGAGGGCTGGGAGAAAAGCGTTTTCGAGGCATTAACAGAGGCTCCGAATGTAAAGATTTCCCTGGAAGAGTATGATTATATGCCACCTATAAAAGGAGCAAGTTTTGCCGATATGAAAAATAATACGCCTCCAGCTTTGATGCTTAAAGCCGGATTCGGTGAAGATACTATTGGTTTCTTTGCCGGATCATCAACCCCGGCGTATAGGGAGTATTATGACAGTTTGGACTCCCAAAAGAAGCTTGCGGAAAGAAAAAAGATTCTTTCCGATATCTTCGCCGCAAGCGGCATCCGGAAGACAAGCCGGGTTCGCTTAGATAATTTTAGCCGGACTCTTATCGGTTTGGCTTATGTTCACAATTCGATTGCCGAATATCTGCAGATGCTCGGATTCTCCGAGAGAGAGAATGAAGAATTCGCTAGAAAGGGTAAAATAATATTCGTTTCAGCCAACGGCGCTAGAGAATCAGAATGTCTGCAGAAGGAGACAATAAAAGGAGGATTTGGGTATCTGGATCCCTCCGGAAATATAGAAGCTTCAGGCAGGGGGTCGGAGGCAATTATCGCGCCTTTGGGGAATTTGCCTCATGAGCTTTTCAGTAAACTCCTTATTATATCGGATTTGCCGGTTGCCGTTACCGGCGATATGAGTTTAACCGAAGCCATATCCGCCGGTAAAGTATTTTTATACGAAACGCGCGAATGGAAAACGAGGTTATTCATCAATCTTGTGGATAAGATTATAAAGTTCAATAAGGAAAAAATCCTGACTGACGAAGAAGCCCTGGCCCTTGGGAAGGCGCTTTGCAGCTTCAACTATTACCCTCTCTGGAATCAAACTCCGGTTCAGCTTGAAGAAACCGATTACAGGGATTTAAGGCAGGAGACCGCTAAAGTGTTCTATGACCCTCAATATAAGGAATTATACAAAAAATTCAGCCGGGGTATCCTCGCAGGCAACGACCCTTACGGAAAGATACTGAATATAATTAACCAGCTTTTGGCAGAACAGTCCAAGTCAGCAGCCAATTCCACTAAACTTTGTCCAGAGAGCGTCAATAAAGAGGATCCCCGCGGTTATCATGGGATAGCAAAACAAGAAGTTAGGAAGCCGGAAGTATTTTTGGAAAAGAAGAACGGGGAAGCCGGATTGAGAATATATTTAATAGGCGGAGAGCTTACGGAAATGGAGCAAGAGAGCTTACCTAGCCAGGTAGAGAAAATACTGGAAGGTATTTTAATCCATGCTCCGCCGCAGATGAAAATACAAGTTGAACTTATTGGCAGAAAGAACGGAAAGTTTTTTGAAATCAGAAGATACAGAAATACTTTGGTGTTTGTTATCCACTGGTTACTTATCGAGAACCCCCGCCTGCAAAAAATATTGCTTCCCGATATCTGTCTCCATGAAACAGGAGAATTAAAGGAATTACATTGTCCTCCGGAAGAAGCGCATAAACGCGCTTGTCATAATGCTCATATCTATTACAGAGACCACAGAAAAGAATTAGGGGCGTTTCTACTGGGAGTGGAGCAATTAAAAGGAATCGCGGAGATTGATAAAAGTTATATCCGCGAGATGGAAAGAATATCTACCATCGCTGTCTTGAGCAACGAATTCCGCAGGCCCCCCGAAGAATCCACACAGATAATTACTGAAATTGACGGCCGCGCTTTAAGTAACACTTATGGAACCGTAGACAGGGTTCCCGCGGGATTCTGGAACTGGCTTTCCGGGATGGGTATCGGAGTTATCTGGTTTAAAGCGCCATGGGAAGAAAGCGAGCTTTCCGGAAAATTGATGCAGAAGTGGAACAAGGAAGATAATGAGACGTTGAAGAGGGTTCC
>JAQUOO010000065.1 GCA_028717055.1 Candidatus Omnitrophota bacterium
TTGGATAATTCTTCCATGCTGATGTTCAGTTCTTTGGCGAGCTCTTCCAGTTTTGCCTGCTCGCGGGGAACGAACTCATGCAAGGGCGGGTCAAGCAAACGGATGACTACCGGGAATCCGTCCATTGCCGCGAGAGTTCCTTTGATATCTTTCTTTACATAAGGGAATAACTCTTCGGTTGCCTTCTTTCTTTCATCCAGCGTTTTGGAAATGATCATTTTACGCAGGACAAATAGCGGTTCATCCGAACCTTTGCCGTAGAACATATGCTCGGTCCTGAATAGGCCGATACCTTCGGCTCCGAATGAACGGGCTTTGATGGCGTCTTCCGGAGTTTCGGCGTTAGTGCGGATGCCGAGTTTCTTGATAGTCCCGCAAATTTTCAGGAAATCCATCAAAATAGTATTTTCTTCGGAAGCGTCCATCATCGGAAGCTTGCCGTCATAAACCGCGCCTTTAGTTCCGTTAAGCGTGATCCAGTCGCCTTCTTTTAAGGTTTTTCCGCCGGCAGTGATTTTTTTATTTTCTAAATCAACATGGAGGTCGCTGGCGCCTACGATACAGCATTTGCCCCACCCGCGGGCAACCAATGCCGCGTGTGAAGTCATGCCTCCGCGGGCAGTAAGGATTGCTTCGGCAGCGCGCATACCTTCGACATCCTCGGGATTAGTCTCTTCGCGGACCAGGATTACTTTTTTACCTTGCTGTTTCCATTCTACGGCATCTTTGGCGGTAAAGACGATTTGCCCGTTAGCTCCGCCTGGGCCGGCAGGCAAACCTTTAACTAACGGTTTGCTGGCTGATTCTACCTTGGGATCAATAATCGGATGAAGTAATTCATCTAGTTGGGAGGGAGAAACGCGCATAACCGCTTCTTCTTTTTTAATCAGTTTTTCTTTAATCATATCCATGGCCATGCGAACTGCTGCCGGGCCATTGCGTTTCCCAACGCGGCACTGCAGCATAAAGAGCCTTCCCTTTTCAATGGTAAACTCGATATCCTGCATATCATGGTAATGGTTTTCCAGACGTTCCTGGATAGCGAAAAGTTCCTGGTAGATTTTTGGCATTGCTTTTTCAAGAGTTACCAGGTCTTTGTTGTGCGCTGACTGGGAGAATGTGTTGATGGGCGCAGGAGTTCTGATACCGGCAACTACGTCTTCGCCTTGAGCATTGATCAGGTATTCGCCGTAGAAATGAGGGTCGCCGTTTCCGGGATTGCGGGTAAAAGCCACGCCGGTGGCCGAATCATTGCCCATATTGCCGAAAACCATGGTTTGGACGTTTACCGCTGTTCCCCATTCATCCGGTATGCCTTCGATACGGCGGTAGCTGATAGCGCGCTTTCCATTCCAGGAAGAAAAGACCGCGCTGATTCCGCCCCATAACTGCTGCATCGGCTCATCCGGGAATTCTTTGCCCAAAACTTCTTTGATCTTTATTTTATACTTCGCGCAAATTTCTTTTAAATCCCCGGTAGTCAGATCCGTGTCAGCCTTAGAGCCTCTTTTTTGTTTTATTTCGTCCATGATTTTTTCCAACTGCTTGCGGATACCCATGTCATCCTTAGGCTCTATGCCGGCTGCCTTCTCCATAACTACATCGGAGTACATTGTAATCAGCCTGCGGTAAGCGTCGTAAACGAAGCGTTCGTTGCCGCCTGCCTGTTTGATCAAGCCGGGGATGGTTTTTTCAGTTAACCCCACGTTTAGGACAGTCTCCATCATTCCGGGCATGGACTTTCGCGCGCCGGAACGGACAGAAACCAGAAGCGGATTAGCCGCGTCTCCGAACTTTCTGCCCATAAGTTTCTCGACGTTGGCCAATGCTTTCTCAACTTGCGTTTTTAATTCTTTGGGGTAAGATTTTTTATGCTGATAATAGTAAGTACAGACTTCCGTGGTGAGAGTAAATCCGGGAGGAACAGGAAGCCTTAAATTTTTATGGCCGGCCATTTCCGCCAAGTTCGCGCCTTTGCCGCCTAAAAGATTCTTCATGCTTTCGTTGCCGTCTGCTTTTCCCCCGCCGAAACTGTAAACATACTTTTTGGCACTCATTTCCTTTAAAACCCTTCCTTTCTTGTTAATGACAAATGCCGAAGCTCAAAGTTCAAAATAAATCTAAATGACAGATATCAAATAACAAAACGTTAGTTTTGGATTTTGACATTTGAGTTTTTAATTTATTTTGGATTTTGAATTTTGTCATTTGACATTAATTGTTAAGTTTATCTGACAAATATTCTCTTAGTTTTTCCACACTAATTCTCTCTTGTTGCATGGTATCGCGGTCGCGCACAGTTACCTGTTTGTCCTCTAAGGTCTGCACATCGACAGTAACGCAAAAAAGCGTGCCCACTTCATCCTGCCTTCTGTAAAGTTTTCCTATAGCCCCCGTATCATCATAAACCGTAACCATAGTTTTCTTTAAATCCTGAGCGATTTTCTTGGCGAGTTCGACTATCTCCGGCCTGTTCCTTAAAAGCGGCAGCACTGCCACTTTGGTGGGAGCCAGGTCTTTATGGATTTTTAAAACTACGCGTAAGTCTTCTCTGACTTTTTCTTCATGATAAGCATCTACTAGAAATGCCAAAACTGCCCGGTCAACTCCGCCTGAAGGCTCGATTATGTAAGGGTAAAATTTTTCTTTTGCCGCATCGTCAAAATACTGCAGGTCCTTACCGCTGTGTTGAGCATGTTGTTTCAGATCGAAATCCGAGCGGTTGGCAATTCCCTCTAATTCGCTCCAGCCGAACGGAAAATTATATTCTACGTCAGTGCAGGCGCGGGCATAGTGGGCCAGTTCGTCTTTATTGTGCTGGCGCTGTCTCAGGTTTTCTTTTTTTATTCCGAGGCCAAGATACCAGTTAAAGCGGTAGGAAATCCATTCGTCAAGCGCCCTGTCTGCGTCAAGCGGCCGGACAAAATATTCAATTTCCATTTGTTCGAACTCGCGGGTGCGGAAAGTAAAATTTCCCGGAGTGATTTCGGTGCGGAAAGATTTTCCGATTTGCGCTAAACCAAAAGGAAGGTTGGGGTGCCGGGAATCAAGGATATTCAAGAAATTTACAAACATACCCTGGGCGGTTTCCGGGCGCATGTATATTTCATTGCCGCTTTCTTCTACCGGGCCCTGATAGGTTTTAAACATCAAATTGAAGGCTTTGGCTTCGGTAAGCTGGCCGCCGCATTCAGGGCATTTATTTTTATCCTTAAGCTCCTCACTCTTGAAACGTTTTTTACAATTTTTGCAGTCGCTCTTTAAATCGAAGAAATTCTGCACGTGCCCTGAAGCCTCCCAGGCCTTAGGGTGCATAAGTATAGCCGCGTCCATACCGAAAATATCATTGCGCTCGTAAACATTAGCCTTCCACCAGGCGCGCTTAAGGTTATTCTTAAGCTCGACGCCGTAAGGGCCGTAATCCCAGGTATTGCTTAAGCCTCCATAGATATCCGAAGACTGGAATATAAAACCTCTGCGTTTGCAAAGGGAAACTATTTTTTCCATCAGATTATCGTTCATCCAGTTAGAAATTTCTCCATTTTCCCGTTATGATTTATTTTTAACGGGACGCGGTAAGACTTTATTTTTAGCACAGTTTGGAATAAAAATCAAGCAAATTACTTAAGCCGGAGTAACTGTGGATATAATCGAGAATACTTTGTTCAAATCCAATGTTTTAAATTTGTCCTTTATATAGACCTTGAAGAAATCTCCTTCTTTAGTCAGTATGGTGCAGTCAAAAAAATATGCCGGGCCGGTTAAATTATAGTTTAAAAAATAATTCCGTTCATTCGACTTGAATTGAACCATCTTGACCGTTCTTTGGTCTCCTAAGTCCGGAGTAAAAATGCTTTTTAGAATTACAAAAAAAGCGTCATTAACGCTGTTGATTTTTGACTCGCTGGCGCACATCAAAGAACGCATGAATTCATAATTATCCTTGATGCCCGAATTTTTGACCTGCGGAAACAGGTTGATAAAAAATCCCGGCGGCTGATGCAGGACGTAGATTACGGGTTCAACGCTGCGCGATTTTTTCTTCTTGTAGTAGGGTTTGGCTATCAACTCCTGAACGACCCGGAAGCCTTTGGGCACGCTTATTTCTGTTTTTGGAAATTTATGGGGAATGAGTTGTTGAGTATAGGTTTTATCAACCGTAAAGGTTTCCGTTGTATCCTGAGGGCTCATGCATAGAATCGGGATTTTTACGCAGTCTCCGATACCGGTTGCTATATAGGCGCGCAGGAGCTGCGGGAGCCCGAATTTTAGCACAAAAATAATAGCTGCGCAAAGAATAAGCGTAAGCAAAACCCGTTTCGTTGCTTTCTTTTTCATATTTTTTTCAACTCCTCTTCCTTTATGCTGAAAAAATGTTCTGGCGCGGGAAATTTCCCTTTTAATACCTCATCTTTATAATCTTCTATCGCTTTGAGGATTAACGGAGAAAGATTCAAATATTTCTTGACGAATTTCGGAGTATAGCGTTCAAAAAGCCCGAGCATGTCATTGATTACCAGCACTTGCCCGTCGCAACTGACTCCGGCTCCGATGCCGATAGTCGGTATTTTGAGTTTCCTGGTGATTATTTCAGACAACCTGTCCGGGACGCACTCAAGGAGGACTGAAAAACAACCCAAGCCTTCCAGTTCCTGGGCTTGCTCGATCAGCCTGCGGGCAGTATCCGCGTCTTTGCCCTGAACCTTGAAACCTCCCAATTTATCCGCAGTCTGAGGAGTAAGGCCGATATGCCCCATTACCGGTATCTTTGCCTCGATTATCTCCCGGGTTACCTCCGGGCATTTATCAAACCACTCCAGTTTTATCGCCTGGCATCCGGCTTCGTCAATAAACCTTTTGGCGTTTCTGACGCATTCTTCTGAATTGATCTGGTATGATTCATAGGGCATGTCGCCGATAATCAATGCTTGATTTGCTGCCCGGGTAACCGCTTTTGTGTGGTGAAGCATTTCAGCCATTCCTACTCTGGTTGTTGAATCAAGGCCCAGCACTACATTTGCCAAAGAATCGCCTACCAAGATAATATCGATACCTGCTTTATCCACCAGGCTGGCTATTGGATAATCATAGGCAGTGAGCATGGTTATTTTGCGTTTGCCTTTTAAAGCTAAGATATAGTCAGTCGTTATCCTGTCCATAGCGGCTCCTTTCGTTTCAACTTTAGCCAGCCCCGGTGTGGTTTTAAAAATCTATTCATAGCCGTATTTCCTGATAAACCACATTTTTACCTTCTGCACTATAAATAAATAACTGACAACTATTATGGTAAGAGCAATAAAATATGCCCCCGGGGGCGTAACGAAACCGAATGGTTTTGCCAGCGGTGAAAAAGTAATAAGCGTGCCCACGGTGATTATAAATAACGAGGTCATTATTAAAGAGAAACTCGGCCAGCTTTCCACAAAGGGGATTTTTCCCGTGCGAATTACATGTATGACAAGGGTTTGAGTGCAAAGGGATTCAATGAACCAGCCGGTGTGGAATAATTCTGCTGAAGAGCGGAAAATGAATAACATGACTCCGAAAGTGATAAAGTCGAATATTGAGCTGATTGGGCCGATAATCATCATAAAATTCTTGATGTATTTTACGTTCCATGGCCGGGGTTTTTCCAGGTATTGTTTATCAACCCGGTCAGTGGGAATGGCTATTTGCGAAAGATCGTAAAGAAAGTTATTGAGGAGTATTTGGATGGGCAGCATCGGTAAAAACGGCAGAAATGAACTGCCTCCTGTCATGCTGAACATATTGCCGAAGTTCGAACTTGAGCCCATCTTGATGTATTTTACGATATTCCCGAAGGTCTTTCTTCCTTCGATAACCCCGTCTTCCAGGACCATCAGGCTTTTTTTAAGCAGGATCATATCCGCGGATTCTTTGGCGATATCCACCGCGTTATTTACGGAAATTCCGACATCCGATGTCTTTAAGGCAGGCGCGTCGTTTATGCCGTCTCCTAAATATCCTACTATATGATTATTTTCATGCAGGCATTTTATGATTCTTTCTTTTTGCAGGGGCGACAGGCGCGCAAAAACATTGGTAGTCTCTACGGCTTCGCAAAGCTGCGCCTCCGTTAATTTTTCGACACTCTCTCCGGTAAGAAGGCCTTTAATGTTCAATCCAACCTCGCTACAGATTTTCCGCGTAACCAGTTCATTGTCTCCGGTTAAGACTTTGAAGTCTATGCCGAGTTTATTTAACGCCAGTATGGCTCTTTTTGCGCTCGGTTTCGGCGGATCAAGAAAAGCAACGTAACCTTTTAAGATCAGGCCCCTCTCGTCATCTTTAGAGTATATGTTTTTCTTTTCCGTCATGTCGTTATAGGCGATAGCCAAAACCCTGAAGCCATCGGTGCTAAGGCGGTCGCATTCTTCTTTCAGGTCGGTCAGAAGCCATTCTTCCATCTCTTGTATTTCGCCGTCAAGCTCGTACCTGTTGCATCTTTTGCAGATTTCTTCAGGGGCGCCTTTAGCAATTATTTTATGCACATTGTTCATGTCCACTACAACCGACATTATTCTCCTTGAGAAATCAAAAGGAATTTCATCTATTTTCTTAAAGTCCTGCACAGCCAGTTTTTCATGCTTAAGTATCGCTCTATCCAAAAGATTTTTCAGCCCTGTTTGGTAAAAACTATTGGTGTAAGCC
>JAQUOO010000066.1 GCA_028717055.1 Candidatus Omnitrophota bacterium
ATATGTATAAGAAAACAGTTTTAAATAATGGTTTAAAAATTATCAGCCATAGTATGCCTAGCCGCGAGTCCGTAGCTCTTGGTATCTGGATAAATGTGGGAGGCCGGTATGAGAACTCCGGCAATAAGGGTATTTCGCATTTTTTAGAACACCTTTTATTTAAAGGCACAAAAAAATACTCTTGCCGCAAACTTAAGGAGTCAATCGAAGGGATAGGCGGTTCGTTAAACGGTTTTACTTCCGAAGAAGCCACTTGCTATTTGGTCAAGGTTCCCGCTGTTCATATTAATACCGGTTTAGGGATTTTGTCGGATATGGTGATAAATCCTACTTTGCCTTCAGCTGAAATTGAAAAGGAAAAAACGGTTATTCTGGAAGAACTGAAGATGTATAGGGATCTTCCCCAAAGCTATGTATATGAGCTGTTGGATGAATTGCTTTGGCCGGATCAGCCTCTGGGTGAACCGATAATCGGCACAGTTGAATCCGTAAACAATATTGGCCGCAAACAGTTATCGGATTTCCGGCAAAAACATTATACTGCTTCTAATATCGTGGTGAGCGCCTGTGGCAATCTTGATTATGGTAAACTGGAACACGCCGTAAAAAAAATATTTTCCGGTTTTAAGCGGAAGAAAAGCAATATTTTTCTTGCGGTAAGAGAGGCGCAAGAGAAGCCGGGTTTAAAAGTCCTTCTTAAGGATACTGAACAAACCCATATGGCTTTAGGTTTTAAAAGTTTCAAGAGAGACCATCCATTGAAACACGCCCAGGGCCTCCTTCATGTAATATTGGGGGCGAATATGTCCAGCCGGCTTTTTAATGAGCTGAGGGAGAGGCGCGGGTTAGCCTATGAGATAGGGACAGTCATTAAGCGTTTCCAGGATACGGGCGCTTTTGTCGTGCATGCCGGAATTGATAACAAAAAGGTTTTTGAATCGATCAAGCTGATTTTAAATGAGCTGAATAAGATTAAAGCGAGTATAGTAACCGACGCCGAACTTAAGCGCGCCAAGGAATTTTATATTGGCCAGCTCAAATTGGCGCTGGAGGATACCCTGGAGTATATGCTTTGGATCGGAGAAAGCACTCTTTTAGCGGACAAAACCTTTTCTTTGGGGGAGATTATTTCTGAAGTGAACTCTGTGGATAAAGCAGCCATACGTAAGACTGCGCGCAAAATATTCAATGCCAAAAATATCAATTTAAGCCTTATCGGTCCATTAAAAGGCATGGAAGAGAAGATACGATTATCTCTTTGCCAGATAAAGTAGGGAGATGGAAATTGCAGGCACGATAATTTTATTCCTGGTTTTGGCTGCTTTCTCTTTTTTCTTTGCCATATCCGAGACTTCGGTTATAGCTCTAAGTAAAATCCGCCTGCGCCATATGGTTTCTAAAGGCGTAAAGAGGGCCAAGGATATTCAAGCTTTGACCGTCAGGATGGATAGATTTATCGCCGCTATCCTGGTGGGAAATAATTTCGTGAATACCGCGATGTCTGCGATTATAACGGCGGTTTGCATCCCCGTATTTGGTTTTAGCTGGGGCACGGCTCTGGCTACCTTTTTTACAACTTTTTTCGTCCTTATATTCTGCGAGATAACCCCTAAAATACTGGCAACAAAACATACGGAAAGGTTTGCTCTTGCGGTCGGGCCGTTTATGGGAGTGTTGATTAAAATATTGAATCCTGTTACTGGCTTCTTTATAGCCATCAGTAATTTTATACTTAGGATATTGAATCTTGAGCCCCAGAAGAGACTACCGTTGATTACCGAAGAAGAGTTGAGAGTTATGATCGAAGTGGGAAAAGAAGAGGGTGTATTAAGCGATGAAGAGAGGAAGATGCTGCATCGTATCTTTGAATTCGGGGATACAAAAGTAAAAGATGTGATGGTTACGAAAGATAAGATGGTAGCGGTAAATATCAATATCGGTCCGGAAGAGTTGTTGAATATATTCGTAGAAGAAGGGCATGCCCGGCTTCCCGTATATAACGGAATTGTGGACAATATCGTAGGGATAATTTATGCCCGGGATCTGCTTTATATTTTGAGGGATAAAGGATTGTTTCTTTTACAGGATTTGGTGCATCAGGCGTATTATGTCCCGGAGAATATGCGGGTAAATGAACTTTTGAGGAAATTTCAGTCCGATAAGATCCAGATTGCCATTGTTTTAGACGGCGCTAATAAGACGCTCGGGCTTGTTACGCTGGAAGACCTGATTGAGGAAATTGTCGGGGAAATTGAGGAAAAGCATACCTCCGGGCAATTGCGTAAATAAAAATTGACCTTTGAGTCAGAAGTTGTATAATTAAAATAACAGCAGGTTCCACTAACAAGGAGGAAGAAATGGCGGAAAAAGGTTATTGTGTAAAATGCAAATCCAAAAAAGAGATGAAAGATGAGCAGAAAGTCACTATGAAGAATGGCCGTAACGCAATGAAGGGAAAGTGCTCAACTTGCGGCACAGGAATGTATAAGATTTTAGGCAAATAACCGCATTAAATAAAAAGAGGTTTTAACAATAGACACAAGAAAATTAGCTCAACGTATTGCAACAGCTGCAAAGTCTAAAAAAGCGCAGAAGGTGGTGATCTTGGATATGCGCAAGGTTGCTTCCTTCTGCGATTATTTTGTCATAGTCAGCGGCACTAGTTTGCGGCAGGTAAATGCCATTGCCCGTGGCATAGAAGATGATTTGGCACAGGAAGATATAAAATCGCTTTCCAAGCTTTCCCGTAACGATGAATCAGGATGGGTGGCTTTGGATTTTGTTTCGGTAGTCGCACATGTATTTTATAAACCGGTTCGCGAGTTCTACGCATTAGAACGCCTCTGGTCTGACGCAAAGAAAGTAGCCCTCCCGCGCAAGCCTCATTAAGATGAAAGAAAACATTCAGGAGCAAATAATCAAGCTGGTGAAGCTGTCTTTGAGGGAATCAGGTTTGAATGATTCATCAAATGAGGCCCTTTATCTGGATATTCCGGCAGATAACCGCTTCGGAGATTTCTCCACGAACATTGCTATGCGTTTAAGCAAAGCTCTAAAAAGACCCCCCCGCGATATAGCTGTTAATCTGGTTGGAATTATGGAAAAAGAAGCGCGAAAACTTCCCTTAAATGAACATATAAAAGCGATTAAAGCCGAAGGCGCCGGCTTCATAAATTTTTATTTAAGCGAAACTTATTTACGCGGACAATTACAAAATATTCTAAAAAAAGAAGCCGATGCTCTTCAGGCTGATATAGGTAAAGATGAACCTGTATTAATCGAGTTTGTCAGCGCAAATCCCACAGGTTCTTTGTCGGTCGCCCACGCCCGGCAGGCAGCAGTTGGCGATTGTTTAGCCAATATCCTGGATTTTTTGGGTTTTAAGGTCAAAAGAGAATATTACCTTAATGATGAGGGTAACCAGATAAATATTCTCGGTTCTTCCGTAGCGCTAAGAATGAAAGAGCTTGATGGCCAGGAAATCAAGTTCCCGGAAAATTATTATCAAGGCGATTATATCTACGAAATAGCTAAAATTGCTAAGCAAAAAAACATAAAACCGCAGGATTTAGGGGATTTTGCGGGAAATTATATTTTGGACATAATCCGTAAGGAACTGGATGATTTTGGGGTTAAATTCGACTGTTGGTATTCACAGAAAGAATTAGGAAAAAGCGGCAAGATTAAAAAAGCGTTTCAGTTCTTAAAGGAAAAAGGATTTCTTTACGAGCAGGATGGCGCGCTTTGGTTCAAATCCACCGATTTTGGCGATGATAAGGACAGGGTAGTTATAAAAAGTGATGGTTCCTATACCTATTTAGCCCCGGATATCGCTTATCATGACGATAAATATAAGCGTGGTTTCAAATGGCTGATTAATCTCTGGGGTCCGGACCATCACGGTTACATCAATAGGCTTAAAGCGTCGGTCGAGGCATTTGGAAGGGACCCTGCTTCGTTATCGATAGTTATTGTGCAGTTGGCCACGATTTTTAGGGGAGGGGCTCCGGTGCAGATGTCTACCCGCCGCGGCGAATATATTACCTTAAGAGAAGTTTTGGATGAAGTGGGAAAAGACGCAGCAAGATTCTTTTTTCTCATGCGCCGGACTGCCAGCCATTTGGATTTTGATTTAGAAGTAGCCAAGAAACAAACTTCCGAGAACCCGGTTTATTATGTGCAGTATGCCCATGCCCGTATCTGGAGTATCTTGCGTTCAAGCCCGGTAAAATTGAATAAAGATACCGCGGATTTATCCCTGTTAAAGGAAAAGGAAGAGGTTAATCTGATCAAGAAAATGCTGCAGTTTTCCTGCATACTGGAAATTTGCCTTAAGGCCCAGGATCCCTATATGGTTACTGTTTATTTGCAGGAACTCTCCGAGGCCTTCCATAAGTTTTACGACCTGCACCGGGTTTTAACCGAGGATACCGCGCTCACGCAAAGCCGGCTTGCTTTAATTGAAGGAGCAAGAATAGTCATTGCCTGCGGCTTGGACCTGCTGGGTATTTCCAAACCCGAAAAGATGTGATTTATGCATTCCCACAAGATTTTACGAATCGCTTCTCTCCAAACCCAGCTTCAAAACACCTTAAGTCAAGAACTTAAAATTTCCAAGATTCTGGCCCAGGTTTTAATTAACCGCGGGATCACGGACATCGCGGAAGCCGCAAGATTTATCGATGTAAAAACGGAGCATTTGCTTAATCCGTTTCTTTTTCACGCGATGCGAAATGCCGTTACACGCATCAAGGAAGCTAAAGACAAAAAAGAAAAAGTTATGATTTTTGGCGACTACGATGTCGACGGCTTAACCAGTGTAGCTCTTCTTAAGCAGTGCCTGCAAAAAACAGGAGTTGACACGATCCATTATATTCCTCATAGGGTAAACGATGGATACGGTTTGACTAAAAGCATTGCCCGGACCGCCAAAGAAAGAAATATAAAACTTTTGATTACTGTTGATTGCGGTATAGCTAATTGCAGGGAAATAGAAGAATTAAAGCGGAATAGCGTTGATACTATTATTACTGATCATCATGAGCCGCAAAGCAGTGATTTGCCAGCGGCTATAAGTATAATTGACCCTAAAATTAAGGATTCTGGTTACAAATTCCGGGAGTTGGCGGGAGTTGGCGTTGTCTATAAACTTTGCCAGGGGTTAACCAATTCAAAGCTGCTTGATGAGTTGGATTTAGTAGCTTTAGGCACAGTGGCCGATGTTGTTTCTTTAACCGGAGAGAACCGCGTAATTGCCAAAGAAGGTTTGTCCAGGCTTTCTAAAACCAAGAGGCCGGGCTTAAGGGCTTTAATTGAAGGGGCCGGGATAAGAAATAAAATATTTACTTCTACTTCGGTGAGTTTTATTTTGGCGCCGCGAATAAATGCTTCCGGCAGGATGGGTTCAGCCGAAGTTTCCTTGAATCTTTTATTGAGTTCGGATTTAAAAGAAGCGCGAGCGTTAGCCGGTATTTTGGAACAGCATAATCGAGACCGCCAGAAAATAGAAAGCAAGATTATGGAGGAAGCCCAGGATATCATCAATAAGGAAGTGAATTTTAAAGAGCACAAAGTTATTGTTGTGGCTAAAGAAGATTGGCATCAGGGGGTTTTGGGGATAGTCGCGGCGAAGTTAGCGGATAGATTCTACCGGCCGGCAATCGTAATTTCGCTGGATGAGGAAATTTGCAAAGGCTCAGGACGATCTATAAGGAATTTTCATTTGTTTCAGGCGCTTGGCGCTTGCCGGCAGTTCTTGGAGGCTTTTGGAGGCCATGCTCATGCCGCCGGACTTACGATTAGCCGTGATAGTATAAAGGATTTTCGGGATAGCATCAATAAATTGGCTCATGAAAAAATGTCTCTGGAAGATCTTTTGCCGGGATTGGATATTGATATGGAATTGAGTTTAACGGATCTAACTGAAAGGCTGGCTGAAGAGCTGGAGAAGCTGGAACCTTTTGGAACGGCTAATCCGGAGCCGCTTTTTTATACCCGCGGCCTTAAATTAAAAGGCGAGCCGCAAAAACTGGCCCGTCAAACTCTGAAATTCTGGGTTACCGATGGAAGCAATACTGTTCAGGTGATTGGCTTTGGAATGGAATCCCTGCACACAAGCTTGATTGAGTCAAAAACCATAGACATAGTCTACATCTTGCGTTTAGATAACTGGTTGGATAGTTCCTCGATAATCTTGGAGGCTAGGGATATATTCTTTAGGTAGGCCTGCCTACCGGTAGGCAGGCAGGAGAAAGAGATTAAGCTTTTTTAAAAGCGCCTTTCTTGATGCATTTTGCGCACACATAAACTTTCTTCGGGCGTCCCCCGATAAGAATAGTCATTGACTGTAGATTGGGAAGGAACTTGCGCATAGTCCAGCGGCTAATCTTGGAACCTGTTCCGCCTTTGGCCTTATATTGGCCTTTGCGCGTAACAGTTTTACCTTTAAGTTCGCCTTTTCCGCATAAAGCACATTTTTTAAGCATTTTATCACTCCTTAAACAAGCGTTGCCTATGGCGCTTAACGCTTGTTTAACCCCGCACTATGTGCGGAG
>JAQUOO010000067.1 GCA_028717055.1 Candidatus Omnitrophota bacterium
CAAAAACAATTCTTGCCAGCTTCTGCCGGTCGATATTCTTATCCGGAGCAATAATTTTAGCGCCGAACATAGAAATTGTTTTCTTATAAACCTTGTTTTTCCGGCTAAAACAACTATGCGCTATTTCATCGGCATCGATAATCTTGGATCCATAAGCAGAAAATATTCTTGCGACAGTGCTTTTTCCGCTCCCGAAATTTCCGGTTAACCCGATTACGAGCTTATTTCTTTGCTTTTGCTTTGGCATACAGATCCAGATACTTTCTGGCTGAGGTTTCCCAGGAAAAGTCGCATTTCATGGCCTTAACCATCAATTTACTCCAACTTGTTTTTTTCTTAAAAGCCGCTATCGATTCTTTTATTGTCTTAACCAAGCCTGCTTTTGAATAACTGCCAAAAATAAATCCGTTAGCGGAATTTACCGTATCGGCAAGCCCGCCTGTCTTGAATACAAGCGGGATGGCGCCATAACGCAAACTGATCAATTGACCCAAACCGCAGGGTTCATATCTTGAGGGCATAAGAAAAATGTCGCTTCCGGCGTAAATCTTATGCGCCAAGGCGTCGTCGAATTTCAGGTTCAGGGATATTACTTTGGGGTATTTAGCAACCATGCCTTGCATAATATCATGATACTTCTGGTCGCCTATCCCTAAAATAACCATTTGAATACCCATTTTGCATATCTCATCAATGCCTTCGGCAAGGATATCAAACCCTTTCTGCTCGGCCAGCCTTGAAACGATCCCGAATAAAGGCACATCTTTCTTTAACGGAAGCTTGCAAAGCGCTTCCAGGTCTTCCTTGTCCCTTTCTTTTCCGCAAGAATCATTGCTCGAGAAGTTTCTAGCAATGAATTTATCCGTCTCCGGATTCCAGATATCATAATCTAAACCGTTTAAGATCCCGAAAACAGAATCCCTGCGCTTGTTCAATACTCCTTCCAAGCCGAAACCGAACTCTTTGGTCTGGATTTCTTTGGCATAAGTAGGGCTGACCGTATTGATGGCATCCGCAAAAACCATGCCCCCTTTAAGAATATTTATCTTGCCGTAAAATTCCAGCCCTTCCATATTAAACAAGTTCCAATCAAGGCCAAGCCTGGGGAATTCCTCTCTGGGGAAAAGGCCCTGATAGCCAACATTATGTATGGTCAGGACTGTGTGGATCTTCTTATAGAAAGCATCTTTGGCATAAATTGTCTTTAAGAAAACCGGGATCAGGGACGACTGCCAGTCATGGCAATGGATAATATCCGGCTTGAAATAAATCTCTTTTAATAAATCCAGGGCCTTGCGGCAATAGAAAGAAAACCGGTCTAAGTTATCCGGATGGTCGCCATTCTTATCCCCATACAGGCCATTGCGGTTAAAATAACCTTCGTTTTCAATAAAATAAACTTTTATCTTTTTCCCTGTCGTCCCGCTCAAGATTCCGGGTTTCACTGGTCTAAGATTAAATTTAGCTGCGTCTATTTCCTTATAACGCGGCATAATTATGATTACCTCCTGGCCTTCTTTTTCCAACGCCAGTGGCAACGCTCCGGCCACATCCGCCAACCCTCCGGTTTTAGCAAATGGGACTACTTCCGAAGCGCACATCGCTATCTTCATTCAATCTCCTCCATTTCCAACCAATTATAGCCTTTTTTTATGTCCACCTTGATTGGCACGTCTAATTTCAGCACATTCTCCATTCTCTCCCGGGCCAAACCTACCAAAGAGCCTAATTCATCTTTAGGCAAATCAAATAACAGCTCATCGTGAATCTGTAAAACTATCCTCGATTTCAATCCGCTCTTTCGGATTTCCTTGTCTATGCTGATCATGGCCAGTTTAATCAAATCCGAAGCTGAACCCTGAATAGGAGTATTCACCGCCTGCCTTTCGGCGAACTGCCTTATACCCTGATTTTTGCTGTTAATTTCAGGGATATATCTTCTTCTGCCCAGAATCGTCGTAACAAAACCGTCTTTCCGGGCAAGTTTGATTTGCTTCTCGATATATTCTTTTACCCCCGGATAGCGGGCAAAATAGGCGTCGATAAAACTTTGCGCCTCCTCAAATCCTACATTTAAATCGCGAGCCAAACCGTAAGAGGTTAAACCATAAACGATGCCGAAATTAACTCTTTTAGCCCTGTCGCGCATTTCATCGTTTACATCTTTTTCTTCCACGCCATAAATCAAAGCCGCGGTCGCCTTATGAATGTCCATACCTTTTCTAAAGGCAGAAACCAGACATTCGTCTGCGCTTAAATGCGCCAGAACCCTTAAATCTATCTGCGAATAATCCCCGGAAACAAGATAGTTATCCCCTCCTCCGGCTATAATTGCTTTACGAATTTTAGCTCCGACATCCGTTTTTATAGGTATATTTTGCAAATTGGGATTACTGGAACTCAACCTGCCGGTTTCAGTTCCTGTCTGATTAAAAGAAGTGTGGATCCTGGAAGTACCCTTATCCGCCAATTGAGGCAATACATCAACATAGGTAGTTTTCAACTTAGTCAACTGGCGATACTCAAGCAAAATCGCCGGAAGTTTATGCTTATCAGCCAATCTGCTCAAAACATCTTCATCTGTCGATGGGCCTGTTTTTGTCTTCTTGATAACCGGCAGCTTAAGCTTTTCGAACAAGACCGTCCCCAACTGCTTAGGCGAATTTATATTAAATTCAACCCCGCTAACCCCATAAATATCCTTAACCAGTTTCTCCAGCCTTTCTCCCAATTCCTGAGAAAGGGACTTCAATAATTTCAAATCCAATTTTATCCCTAATTCCTCCATCCCGGCCAGAACTTCAACCAAAGGCATCTCGGTTTCGTAGAAAAGCTTATCGAGTTTTTTCTGTTTTAACTCTTCTTCCAGTTTCGGTTTTAATTCCGCAATCAAACTCAATGCTTCTTGAACCGTAAAGAGTTTCTCCGAAAGCAACTTATTCAAATAATCCAAGGCCAGCGAATCCAGGTTATAATTTGCCTGAGAAGGATTCAAAAGATAGGCGGCAATCATAGTGTCAAAAGACAATCCTGCCATATCAAAACCTTCCCTGGCCAAAGCGACCTTTATTTTTTTCAGATCATGGCTGATTTTACCAACCCCGGGATCAACTAGTATCTTCTTGAATTCCGGGGCTTCTTTATCCAAACGCAGAAATCTTCCTTTATTATAAAAAACCAAATTGCCGGAGTTGGCCCCATACAAGAATAACTCGCCCCTGGACTCAATGATTTTCTCCATCTCTGCGCTATCCCAATCTTCCAGCTCCGCATCAGAAACTGCATCGCTCTCAAACTTAAGCCCTTTTAATAATTTCTTGAACTCCAGCCGCTTAAATAAACGGCCTAACTCGTTAAAATTGGCCTGCCCTATCTTCAAATCTTCCGGACCGAAATCCAAATCAATATCTTCCGCTAAAACAGACAACTCTTTATTCAGCTTTATCTGCCGGATATTCTCTTTTATCGCCAGTCTTATTTTTTCTTTACTTATTCTATCGGAATCGGCCAATAATTTATCCAGCGACCCAAATTCCCGGATAAGCGCTGAAGCGGTTTTCTCGCCTATGCCGGGAACTCCGGGGATATTATCCGCGTCATCACCCATCAGGCTTATTAAATCCGGTATTTGTTCAGGGCCAATCCCGAAACGTTCCTTTACCTTATCTTCATCATAAACTACCCCCCCATCTTTATACGGGCTGTAGACTTCAATGTCTTTATCCACCAACTGCAGCATATCTTTATCGGAAGTAACGACTACGGTGCGCATTCCTTTTTCCTTGGCCTTTTTGGACAAAGTTGCGATTATATCATCCGCCTCAAACCCTTCCTTCTGCAGAATCTTGATTCCATAATTAGAGGTTACCTCTTTGATGAAAGATAACTGGGAAAAAAGATCATTGGGCATCGGCGGCCGCTGTATTTTGTATTCTGCGAATTTCTTAGACCTGAAAGTATCCCGGGAAACATCGAAACAAGCCGCTATATAGACAGGCTTGTTTTCCTTCAGGATCTTATTAAGCATATTTATGAAACCGTATATCGCTCCGGTAGGCTGACCAAAAGAAGTAGACAATCCTCTTACAGCATAAAAAGCCCGGTAACAAAAAGCCGTAGCGTCTATTAAATATAATATTTTATTATCCATCAATAGAATAGGAGCGCAATTTTGGCAGGAAACTAGAAATTGTAGTTGCTATTTTGCGTTGTGTCTTTATTAAGGAATTCTTGGGCTTCTGCTATATCCAAAGCATATTTCTCTTCATCGCCCTGGCTAGACGTATCCTTATTTGTTTTTGCCTTGCCAGCTGATGCTTTCTTGCTGTCGCTAACCTCTTTTACCAGGGCAACGGCTTCTCTTTGCCTGGCTTCCGCCGCGGGATCTCGGGATAAGGCCAAACGCACATCCAGCAAGCGCTGCTGGGCTTTTAAGGTCCAAGGGTCATCAGGGTTTCCCAATTCCACCCTTTTTTCCCAATAATAAACAGCTTTTTCCAGTTCGCGTTTATTTTCATATAAAAGAGCTAAATTAGTATAGGCATCCAGAAGAAAGGGATCGATTTTTAAAGCCTGAAGGTAACTTTCTTCTGCGCGGGTAATATCGCCCTTGGCCTCATAAATTATACCTAGATCATTGTAAGCGACCGGGTAAGCCGGATCAAGCTGGACAGCCTTTTGATACATCTTCAAAGCCGAATCCAAATCTCCTGAATCCTGGTATTTTACACCTTCAATACGATAGACTCTTGCCTGGCTTGAAAGACTGTATGCTTCATCCGAAACTGTACCGCCAATCTCATCCGCAGCGAAGAGATAAGGAGAGAACAGAAATAAAAAACAACTAATTGTAAGGGTTATCTTTTTCAAGTTTTTTTTGAGGAAATTGATTGGCACGTATCAACAGTTATTATATATATTAAACTGCTCCAGTCAAGAGAAAAATTACATTAATGGCTCAAGGGACCTAACCGGATGTTTAACCTTCTCCAGATAAGCCAGCAAATCATCGGAAGCCGTAGCAATTGTTTCATCGGCAATCTTCTCCAGTAAATCCGGCTCGCCTATTTCTTCACAACGCTTCCTTAACCTGCCTCCCAATGATTCTTTAAGCTCCCTGGGCATCCAAACCAGGCGCTTAAGCCCGCCCTCGGCGGAAATGAATTTCTTACTTACTATATATAGTTTGCCTACCCCGAGGAATCCCGGAGTCTGCACTCCCCCTCCGACCGAACCGGCCAAGGAAATAAAATTCATTCCGGAAGGAGTCATACCGGGAAAATCCCGGTGCACAATCATTACTCCGTTTGCCTCCGGAACAATCGCCAGGATACACTCAAAGAAGTCACAGGATGATTGCGGAAATTCCAGCAGAGAATACATGCTTACCCTGTCTATGGTTTTATTCGATTTTTGCTTTACAAAATTATTCACATTCTCCCACTGGCCTAATCTGGAATCGAGAGCATCTCCCTTGACAATAGGCTGATTTGGCCCTGTGGGCGTAATCTCGAAAGAAGCTCTGGCATCCAGCCAGGAATAAGCGCCGCAAAGGCCCAGGCGCTCAGGAGTAACAATACAAACATGATTGGGGGCAAATGACTGGCACAATAAACAGGAATAATAGGTATCTACGCTTTCATCCGTCATTGCGCTTATGCGTTCATCGCGCTCATCAAAAGCTCTTCTGGTCTCAACCAGCAATTTATCCACGTCTTCGGCTTTCGTATAAAACTTGACCTGAATCTTATCCACAATAGCGCCATATTCCTGATGCAGCATCGCGTGCAGGATAACGCCGATATGCTTTAACCGAAAACCTTTTTTAAAAGCATCCCGGCTAATCCTTATCCAGGTCATATCGCGCTGGCCTGCATGCGTAATACCCATGGCACGGTTGACAAAGCGGTGAATCTGCCTCTCCAGAATCGGTTCAAAATCCTTTTGCATTTTGCGGCCATAAACATCGACGATGATAGCTAAAGGCAGCGATTTTGCCCCAGCCGGCAGATTCTCAATATCCGGGCCGATTACCTCCACTTGCCCATCATCAACTTCATTTTCTTTTTTTACGCTTAAGAATTCAAAGGCTGCGCCGGCCTTTCCGCCGAACTCAACCTGCAATTGTTCCTTCCTGACCCGCTCTCCCTCAAAAGCAGCAGCATAAGGCACAGGCACGGCTACTTCGGCCATTTTCACTTTAATCCCCCGGGTAAGCAGGCACTTGGAAGGAAGCTTATGGTAATCTTTCTCCGTAACCAAGGCTTCAAACAGAGTAGTATCGATTTTGCCCAACTGCGGAATCTCTAAATCCGTAATAATCGGCAGACCGAAGGCCAAAGCACCAAGCCCGGTCGCAGCAATGACTTCATCAACATAGCCCAAAAGCAAGACAAAAGCCGGCACACGGTTACGGATATAATCCGCAATCCCTTCCCATTGCCCAGGTTTAAATCCGCCGTAAATCAAGGGAGCGCGCACGGCGAAA
>JAQUOO010000068.1 GCA_028717055.1 Candidatus Omnitrophota bacterium
TTATACGCCGTATCAGCCGGAATGTTCTCAGGGGTGGCTGCAGGCGATCTACGAATACCAGACGGTTATCTGCGAGCTTACGGGGCTTGATGTCGCGAATGCCTCATTATATGACGGAGGCACAGCTCTTTATGAGGCGGCGATGATGGCGTTAAGGCTTACCGGCAGGAATAAAATAATTATGGATAGCGGTGTGAACCTGATTTATCGCACCATGCTTTACACTTATACCTCGAATCTTTCCATTGAATTCGTGGAGATTCCGGTAGTGCACGGCCAGAGTTCGCGCGAAGAGCTCTTTAGGCATCTTGACGATAAGACCGCGGCAGTGATTTTGCAGAATCCTAATTTCTTTGGGGCTATAGATGACTATAGCGATGTGGTTAGCCGCGTGCATAAATTCGGGGCGTTGGCAGTTGCCTCGGTTTATCCGGTTTCTTTGGGGATGTTGAAGCCTCCGGGAGAAATGGATTTTGATATCGCCACAGGAGAAGGCCAGAGTTTAGGCCTGCCGCTTTCTTTTGGCGGGCCGTATTTGGGTTTTATGTCCGTCAAGAAGGAAATTGTGCGTTCAATGCCTGGAAGGATAGTGGGCGCGACTGTTGATAGCGACGGCAAGCGCGGTTTTGTCCTAACGCTTCAGACGCGCGAACAGCATATCCGCCGTGAAAAGGCCACATCTAATATTTGTTCTAATGAAGCGCTCTGCGCTCTGCGCGCGGTGGTGTTTGCCGCCCTTTTAGGCAGAGGGGGTTTGAAAGAGCTGGCCGAGCATAATTATTGGAAGGCGGAATTTGCCAAGAAGACTTTAGCGCGCATTCCCGATGTCGAGGTCAAAAGCAGTTCTCCTACCTTTAACGAATTCACGATTTGCCTTAACCGGCCTGCGGATGAGGTCGTATACAAGATGATTGATAAGGGGTTTGCCTGTGGTTTTCCTTTGGGGAGGTTTTATAAAGGCATGGATAATTATATTTTGGTAGCCGTTACCGAGAAGAGGACAAGAGAAGAAATCTGTTTATTAGCGGATAGTCTGGAGGCGGTTTTAAGATGAAACTTATTTTTGAAAGGCATAAATCCGGCCGGCGCGGGTTTTCGTATGCTTTGCCCGATGTCCCGCAAGCAAAACCTTTAGCTAAACAATACTGCCGCCAGAACGATACGCTTTTGCCGTCTCTAAGCGAATTGGATGTAGTGCGCCACTATACCAATCTTTCCCGGTTAAATTTTTCGGTGGATACGAATTTCTACCCGTTAGGTTCATGCACTATGAAATACAATCCGAAGTTCACCGAACGCATTGTTGCGTTTGAGGGGTTTGCGCAGGTGCATCCTTTATTGCCGCAGCTTTCCGGAGGAGGGATGCTTGCGCAGGGGTCATTAGAGGTATTGTATGAAACAGAAAAACTCCTTGCTGAGATTACCGGAATGAACGCTTTTACTATGCAGCCCCTTGCGGGCGCGCACGGCGAGTTAACCGGAATAATGTTGATTGCCGCTTACCATAAGGATAAGGGAGCCCGGCGTAAATACGTTATTGTTCCGGATTCATCCCACGGAACCAATCCTGCGAGTGCCGCCATCGCCGGTTATAAAGTAATTGTGATCCCTACCGATAAAGACGGGTATATGGATTTGGAAGAATATAAAAAGAAGTTGAATAATGAAGTTGCGGCAGTCATGCTTACCTGTCCCGATACCTTGGGGATCTTTAATCCGAATATTAAAAGAATTGCCGACATGGCGCATGAAGCCGGCGCTTTAATGTATTATGACGGGGCTAACCTGAACGCGCTTTTGGGTAAGGCTAGGCCCGGAGATCTTGGTTTTGACGTTATGCATATAAATCTGCATAAAACATTTGCTACTCCGCACGGTGGGGGAGGCCCGGGAGCAGGCCCGGTCGGTGTAAGCGAGGAGCTAGCCGATTTTTTGCCTATTCCGCGCGTTGTCAAGCGGGCAGATGGAACACTCGCGTTAGATTATCACCGGCATAAATCGATTGGTTACATAGCGCCTTTCTATGGCAACTTTGGCGTGATCCTCAAGGCCTATGCTTATATGTTATATTTAGGCAAGGCCGGGTTAATCCAAGCGGCCGAGATAGCGGTGTTAAATGCCAATTATTGTCTGGCAAGCCTCAAAGAATATTTTACTCCGGCTTTTGACAAAAAATGTATGCATGAGTGCGTTTTTTCGGCTTCCCGCCAGGTGAAAAACGGAGTGCATGCGCTGGACATTGCCAAGTATCTTATCGATAAAGGGTATCATCCCCCGACGATATATTTCCCTCTGATAGTCAAAGAGGCGCTTATGATTGAACCGACGGAGACCGAATCAAAAGAGACATTGGATGAGTTTATCGCGGTTATGATTGAGATCGCCCGCCTCGCCGAAGAGAATCCTTCTTGCGTTACGCAAGCGCCTATTCATACTCCGGTTAAGCGCCTTGATGAGACAAAGGCCGCGCGCGAACCAAACCTTCGCTGGCAGCCGTAGTAAAAGATAAAATATGAAAGAATTCAGGCTGGTCCGATCATATCCGGAGTCGGCAACGCATAATATGCTTCTGGATGAGAAGATATTTAACCGTTACCTCCAAGACGGTATTCCTGTATTGCGCCTTTACCGCTGGAAGAATCCTTCTTTTACCTATGGAGTTTCTCAACTCCCCGAAAATGCAATTGATTTCAGGCAGTGTCTTTCTGATGGGGTTGAAGTTGTCAAAAGGATTACCGGCGGCGGGATACTTTTTCATAATGACGAAATAACCTATAGTTTTGTATGCAGCAAGCAGGATATCGGCGAGCCGCAAGAAGTGCTTGTTTCCTATAAACAGATATGCGCGTTCCTCATCCGGTTTTATGAGTCTCTTGGCCTTAAGGCGGGTTTTGCGCTTGAGTCGGAAACTTTCCGGGATAGATGCCAGCCGAGTGAACTCTGCAGCGCATCTTATGAGAAATACGATATTGTTATTAATGGCCGGAAAATTGGCGGGAATGCGCAGAAACGCAAGAGGGAGGTTATATTCCAGCACGGTTCTATCCCCTGTAGTATTAACTGGGATCTTGCGCGGCGTTATCTAAGATTTTTGCCTAAGGATATATCTTTGAGCGTAACTAGCCTTAACGAAGAATTGGTAGAGGTTCCGGGTAAGAACATTTTGGAAGAAAAACTTATTGAAGCGTTTTCTAGTCTTTTTGGAGCGCGTTTTATCGATGAGAAAGAGTTTTTGTATGCGGCCAGCCTGGCTTAATAAGAAAATAAGCCTTAAGGCTTGTTCAGAAGTCAAGCAGCTGTTGAAAGATCTGCGCGTAGAGACGGTTTGTGAACAGGCGATGTGCCCGAATATCGGAGAGTGTTTTTCCCGTAACGAAGCCACCTTTCTGATACTTGGGCGCTATTGCACGCGCAGATGCAGTTTTTGTAATATTGAAAAAGGCGCTCCTTTGCCTCTTGATCCCGGTGAGCCGGACAGGGTCGCCGAAGCGGCAGCAAGGCTTTCCCTAAAGCATATAGTTATAACCAGTGTTACGCGGGATGACCTTCCCGACGGCGGGGCGAAAGTTTTTGCCGATACTGTCTCATGTATCAGGAGGAGCCTATCCGGTTTAACTATTGAAACCCTGATTCCGGATTTCAAGCTTTCTTTGGATGCGCTGGCTGTTGTGGCAGGGGCATCTGCGGATATTATCGCGCACAATGTTGAAACCGTCCCTTCTCTTTATGCGATAGTGCGTCAGGGCGGGGATTATATCCGTTCGCTTGAAGTTCTGCGGATGGTTAAGAAGATGTCTCCTGGTACCAGGACAAAGTCGGGTATTATGTTGGGATTGGGAGAAAAGGAAGAAGAGGTTTTCTCGGTAATGGATGATTTGCGTTCGGCAGGGTGCGATTTTTTAAGTATCGGGCAATATCTCTCTCCGAGCAAGCAGCATTATCCGGTGAAGGAATATATTACACCCGAACAGTTCAGTTTTTATAAAGAAAAGGGCGAAAAATCAGGATTTCTGCATATCGAAAGCGGGCCCTATGTGCGCAGCTCCTATTCGGCAGCAAAGTATTTATTAAAGAAAGACGCCTCGGCAAAAAAATAAGCTATGGATTACGATAATAATGTACGAAACATCTATCATGGTTTAAAGGTCCGGATTATCAAATCGTTTCTGCGCAACAATTTAGTTGAGACGATTGACCGTATGCCAATCGAGATGCGCCCGGAAGGGAGCGAAACCAGCCGATGCTGTATTTATAAAAGCCGCGCATTAATCAAATACCGGGCTATGGCGATATTAGGGTTTGGAAAAGAAGATGAAACGGATGAATTAGCCCCTTTGTCCGAATATGCCCGCCAGGCTTTGGGCAGAAAAGAGATTTCCCGAAAGGTCCTTACTATCATTGACCCGGCTTGTTCGGGGTGCATGGCAGCGCATTATTATGTCACTAACGCCTGCAAAGGTTGCATGGCCCGTCCGTGTGTGGTTAACTGTCCAAAGAAATGCATAGTCATGTTGGATGGTCAGTCGAGGATAGATAACGAGCAGTGTATCAGGTGTGGTAAATGCCAAAAGGTTTGTCCTTATCATGCCATAGTTCGTATTCCTATCCCATGCGAGGAGGCTTGTCCTGTATCGGCAATCCATAAAGGCGAGAAGGGGAAAGCCGAGATAGATTTCTCTAAATGTATATATTGCGGTAGGTGTGTTAGTATTTGTCCGTTTGGAGCCATAGCGGAGCGCTCGCAGCTGTTGGATATTTTGCGCGCTTTTAGTTCCGGCAGGCGGGTTTATGCTTTGCCTGCGCCGGCAATTACAGGGCAATTTGAAGGGGGGTTGTTTAGAATTGTCTCTGCTCTTAGAAGGATAGGTTTTTACGCTGTTGAAGAAGTAGCTCTTGGGGCAGATGAGGCGGCAAGGCGCGAGGCGGAGGAATTCATAAGGAAGCGCAAGGAAGGATTGCGGTTTATGACCACTTCTTGTTGTCCGGCGTATATGCAGGCGGCGCACAAAATAATTCCATCCATATTACCGTTTATATCCGGCACCCCCAGCCCTTTGCAGTTGGCAGCCGTAAGGGTTAAGGAAAGAGACAAAGAAGCCCTGACTGTTTTTATCGGACCATGCGTTGCCAAACGGCGCGAAGCGATAGATTATAAAGGGGTGGATTATTATATGACGTTCGAAGAACTTAATTCATTATTCGAAGCTCATGGCATTGAAGTGTCGAAGCAGGCCGAGGAGAAACCGGAATTCTGCGCGAGCGATTACGGCCGCGGTTTTCCCTTAAAGGGGGGAGTCATTGCCGCAATCTTAAAACATCTTCCGGGCGGCGGAAATATAGAAACAATTTCCGTAAATGGCCTGAATAAATCTTCATTAATGCAGCTTCAATCCTATGCATCAGGCAATTGTCCTGCCAGTTTGATTGAGGTAATGAATTGCGAAGGCGGCTGCGTCAACGGTCCGGCTATTCTGGCCCCTGCGGCCAAAGCAAAGGATCGAATCGAAGGGATGCTTGGCAAGGTTGTAGACTAGACGTTGTTCGATAAAAAAGGAGAACGTATGTTTATCCGCCGCATTATGGGATTGTTTTTCTTGAACTCTTTTATTGTCTGTTTTTTTATATGTACCGGCGTTGCTGCCAGCGAGGCCAAAGAAATCAAAATAGTCGCTTCATTCTATCCCATGTATATCATGGCTAAGAATGTCGCAAAAAATATTCCGGGTGTTTCAGTGCAAAACCTTACTCCCCCGTTCACCGGCTGTTTACACGACTATACTGTTACAACCAGCGATATGAAGAAACTTGCTGATGCGCAGGTTTTTGTGGCTAACGGCGCGGGGATGGAGTCCTTTCTGGATAAGATCATCGCGCAGCATCCCAATTTGGAAATAGTCCAGTTATCCGCAGGGATACCTTTAATCAAGGGGGGAGGGAATGAAGGCGATAACCCGCATGTATGGGTGAGTATTTCTAACGCGATAATCCAGGTAAAGAATTTGGGTAAAGCAATGCAAGAGTTGGATCCTGAACATAAAGAACTCTATGCAAAAAATATGGCTAATTATGTGGCAAAACTGGAAGCGTTGCGCCAAAAAATGCATTCCGAATTAGCTCTTTATAAGGGCCGGTCAATTATAACGTTTCATGAAGCATTTCCTTATTTTGCCAGGGAATTTGGCCTGATAATTGCGGCTGTAGTAGAGAGAGAGCCGGGGAGCGAGCCCAGCGCAAAAGAACTTGCCGAGACCGTAGATTTGATAAATAATAATGGCATTTTGCCG
>JAQUOO010000069.1 GCA_028717055.1 Candidatus Omnitrophota bacterium
AACTTTCTACTTTTTATATCATAGTATTATTCGCGCCCCTATTCTTGAGGAAATTCTTTACCGAGCTGGAGCTTATTTCGGTTTGAAAATGCTTTTTAATAAATTGTTTGCATGGTCAAAAGAATTGAACCATAAAAAACGCATCTTAAGTGTTGGTTTAGCCAGCGTAGTATCAGGCGTTTTGTTCTCGTTTGTGCATTCCTGGAACTATACTTATTTTGTCCCATTCTATCTCTTTCAGCATTTAATTTCCGGTATAACATTTGCTCTTATTTACGAACTAAGCGGTTCGCTATTTACAGTTATAGGAATGCATGTTTTAAACAATGCATTTGTTGCCGTATACAATTTTTCTCCCCTAACACATTATTTTTTACACTATTTGCTTCTTTTTGCTGCTCTCGGCGTAGTCATATATTTATTATTGCAGACAAATAGGGTAACTATAAATCTTATATTGGCAAAGATATTATCAGCAAAAACCTTTTCGACTGAACAATTCAGAGAGAACAAAATAAACAAATTCGTTGCAGGGCCAGAGGCTCCTATCGCCTCCACCACCTCCACTCAAAATGGAGCCTCTTCTGCAACTAATATTCAATACAGCGCCAAGGCCGGTCTGATAAATCGCGAAGGATTGCCGGCGCTAGAACTTAAAGTGAAAAAACAGGGTAATACTACTTCTCTTGAAATCGGGCAGGTAGAAGTAGAAATTAAAGCGAAAATTACCGGGGCGGTTGAATTTACTATATTCTTAGAAAGGCCGTTGGCAGAACCGATAGAGGATACTTGGCGCCGCATAGCGGAATTTATAACAAAGAACAATATTGAGATTGAACCGGCCCCATCCTCAAAGAGCCAAAAAATGTTAGGTAATATTTTTGAGGCTAATTTAAGCGCAGTAGAACAATCTGCTATTTTTGAACGCGATGCAGACGGCGTAAATTATAAGATGGTAAATAATTTAGTTGAAGAATTTTATCAGTTAATCAAGAGCAAGGTGCTGGTTAATCACAATCCAACTACCACCCAAGACAAAGGCATAGAAAAAGAGCTAAAAGAAATTATCGAAGAGAGCGTTAAAAACGCTTTTGAATCTATTGAGATCCGTTTTATCAGGGAAGATGAAACGATCTATAAAGATGTTCCTTCGGAAAAGAGGGGTAAACAAACCGGAGAAGTAAAAATCGTATTGATTCCTGAAAATGGCAATATTATTTTTAGAATCATCGATAACGGAGTTGGTGTTGCCCAGGCAATAAGCCGGCTTACCGAAACGGCAGTAGAAAACAGGGAAGATATTAATGAGTGGCTTGGCGACTGGGTAAATAGATGGGAAGCTGCCGGAGTTCAATCTTCAACCAAACGCGCGCATCAAGATAAATTCTCAAAACTTTCAGGCCAGGGCCAGGGCCTTATGATGATTGAACATTTCTCGCATGACCGGCTCATCCAAGGCGCCTGGACACTTAAAGACAGGATGAACACTTGGCGCGATAAAAATGGCGGAGTATTCACTTACCGTTTTACAGTTAATAAGGCAGTAGAAAAAACAAACGGCGGCAATGGAAAATCTAGAACAACTTCAAGCTCGTCCGCGGTAAATCCTTATCCGCAATTAAATTTAGAAGAACTAACCTTAAAGGATTTGCAGCAATATGGCTTGTTTGGCAAATATGAAATAAGAAATCTTTTAAGAGGCGGGCCCATAGCGCAAGCGGAGCCTTTTGTCGTGTTTGCCCAGGACAAAAATGCAATAAGAAGCATACGTCCAAGAAAAGGTATTGTTGTTAACCATAGCGCTCTTGAAAACTTTAGTAATCCGGCTGATGTAAGAGACTTTGATGAAGTAATCCGGGAGATTTTATCAGGCAAGTGCGCCCTGCCGGTTATATATAAGCCAAATTTTGGTAGATACGGCCTTGGTATTTTTATCCTCTCCGGCAAAGCGCATGGAAAAATAACAATTACTATGGCTTATGGCATAACTTCCGATGACGGAAGAGCCAGAGATTATCTGGCGCAGTTAAATTTAAAAGGCATACGTTATTATCCTAAAAATAACATCAGCCGGGTTACTTTGGATACAAAAACCCAGCCTGTCGCAAGTATCCTTCATCGTTTATGGGTTTTGACCTCAAGCGACATTGACGGCGAAACCTACGATAGCGGAATGATGGAGCCATACATACCTTCTTTCTTTAAGGTAAACGGCAAGGCATATGAAACAAGACATGAGTTAACGGGAGATCTTTATAGCGGCAATAGTGAGTTTGTTAATGGCGAAACTTATGCCCGCGAAGGCTCTTCTAAATTTTTCAGCAATTTCGAAGGTAGAACCGGAAAAGTATTAGGAAGCGAACAATTCTTTGAACCTTTACTTAAGGCGCACGTTTCCGCCCAAAAGAGAGAAGCCTTTAGACAATATGTAAACAACCTTTTTAAGGCAGAGTTCAAATACATGAGTAATCGCATAAAAACTGCCGGGATAATAGTTAAGGAAAAAGTGCATGGTACTTTTGATTTGATGTGGCTCATCCAGCCGGGCGCAGAATTCCCGGTTCCTGTAATAATAGAAGCCAGTTTCTTATTCAAAGACGTAAAGAGCTTGGATAAACCTTTGAGAGGTGTTTCAGCTTCTTCATCAAGCGCTTCCTTAGAGCAATGGCCGAGCCTGAATCCTGCTTCAGAAATTTTAAAAGAATTAGGAGCCAAGTCTGGCCAGACGCTTGTATCAATCGGACCGGGCTATCGCAATCTATCATCTTCTCACCGCTGGGAAGATACCGCGATAGCTTTAGGTTTGAATGTTTTTGTTTCAGAATTAAATGGTGCTGCCGCAAGACAATGGTTAAAGGCAAGAGAAGAGCTTTATAGCCAAAAAGACCGTCTTACCGTAAGCAATAATCCGTTCGCCAAAGGAAGTATGAAAGGTAATAAAACGGATTTTGTTGTTACAATGAGCGTTCTTTCCGATCCTAGTTTCGATGACCAGGATGACCTTCTTGTGGCAATTGCCGATGCGTTTAAACCGGGATCTTATTATATTCATGGTTGGTATAAAGAAAGATGGAATTCGTTTGATGTGCTTGATTCCAATAAGACCCGCGAAGAAGAAGAAAAAGCACAGAAAGGCTTAGAAAAATTAAAAGTATTCTTAGCTGAAAAAGGTTATACCTTAGTAGAAAAAATGCGCGGTGCGGATTCCCATTATCTTAGAGGTATGAATCATAAAATCGTAATTTATCAGGTAATGCCATTGGCAACGGCATCGTCCGCTTCCGATTTAAGCCGCGGTGGATGGGTGAATATTCATCCAGCGATAAGAAACTGGAGCGTTCGCGGTTTGGAATCAGAGAGCGATGTCCGGACTATGAATAATGAAATATTTGTTGAAGGAGGATTAAGGGGGCTGGTCCGCTCAATGAAAGACACCCAAGGTTCTGACATTACGCATTTTATTTTATTTGATGACAAAGGGGCAATGGTTGCTGCTTATCAGGTAGCCGAAAGAAAAGAAAATTTACTTGCGCGTACTCAAGCGGGCTTGCAGCAGCGAGTCGTAGCAAGTGTTTCCGGTAATTTTGCAGTGCACCCTGATTATTCAAGACGCGGCCTTATGCGTATTCTTGATTCTGAGGGCAAGCCGGTAAGTATAGGGTCCAACTTTTTCAGCTATGCCAAGGATGAGTGGTTAAGGCAAGGAGTCGGTATGCTTTTTGGCCGGTCTATAAATGAGAAAGGAATTAAATTCTGGGAAAGTGTCGGTGGAGTTACGCCAATGGGTAGCGCAATTTCACTTGAACCATCAGCTAGGGTTAAGAAGGTTGACCTTGAACCGCAATACAGCGATCTTGGAAAAACTTATTATCGCCGGATATTTGATTTAAAGCCTTACACTTCTCAGGCGGCCGATGAGAGCTTAATGGCTGCGTTGGTGGATTTTAGTTTAAATCCGCAGCTGGATCTTTTTAATAATCTTGCGGCACGTGTGATGTACGAAAATTTATTCAGGATAGAAGATTTATTATGGGTACTTGAGCGATTTGCCCGCATAGCCCGTTCATCTGGGCTCAGCGATGATGTGATAGCCCGTCTGTTGGCGCGTGTTATCCAAACCGATCAGCCGTTGGTTGAG
The DNA here is from genome assembly GCA_028717055.1 of Candidatus Omnitrophota bacterium. GTDB lineage: Bacteria > Omnitrophota > Gorgyraeia > Gygaellales > Profunditerraquicolaceae > UBA6233. The sequence continues at coordinate 4,139 of JAQUOO010000069.1, forward strand.
GTTCTAAAATTGAGAAAGGAAGAAATGGGAAGATATGAAATCCAGCCTCAGCAAGAATTGGCGGATGTCATAGCCAAATCGCTAGTTGCTGCGCAGCAAGGCGCGCGCGGTTCTTCTTCATCTGCTCAAATCAAATTCCCGTTTGAAGTTCTGGAATTGGCCAGGAAAGAAAACGAGATACCGGACCACGAGAAAGATTTGATTAGAATGATAAACTTAAGAAACCAGAGAGCGAAAAATAATCCCGAGGGAACCAGAGGGTTCATTTTTATCGACCCGCGCTTTGCCGATGTGGTGTTAGATAAAGTATTAACGCCTGCCCATACCAGAGTGGCATCACTAGAAAGAATATATTGGGAAATTGCGATTCTTTATACATTGGCAGCCAGGCTCTTATCGCGCAAAGATTTTAAAACCGTAGACGGATTAGTCGCATTTATAAATCGCAGTGATATGTATAGGTTAATGGATACAATTGACGCAAGCTTTAAACACACGGAAGTGTTAGCTGTTGCAAGAGAGGTTGCCGTTAAAAGGCAGCATCAGGATTCGTTAGAGGGAGTCGATGCTTTTATAAGACAAGAACTTAAAGCTAACGAGAAAGCAGGGCATCATTTTGTAATGGAGGTAAGGCATAACGGCGAAACCATACCGCTTGATATTATTACCAGAGAAGTTGTAAAAGCCAAAAATACAAATGGCGGGCTTGGCCGGAGCGAAAATATGCGGCCGCTAAAATCCGGAGAAATAACATCAGCTACTTTAGTCCGCGGTTTTATGAGGCAGGATTTGTCTAAAATACTAAAAGCGCACAGCAGAAAATTAGCGATAAGCAATATTGTTTTTCGTTTACAGAATTCCGGCCAGCCTGCTATTAACCTTGTAGCTCCTGCAGAGGTAAGTGTTCGGTCTGCAAGAGACGCCCAGGGTAATCCTCGGACAACGGGAGAATTTTTAAAGGAAATTATGCAACTTAGCAGGGGCAGGCCTTTATTATATGAATTGGATTATGGAGAGTATTGGAGAACTGCTCACGCGCAGAGTTCTTTTAAGCCGGTTTATTTCAGAATGACAGACAATGGCGAGATTGAGATAGAAACCTATCCGTTTAGCAGAGCGTATCTTGTAGGCAGGGTAACGACAGAAGGCGATATTGTTTTAGAGGCAGCGCCTTTCATAATCGGCCAGATTAAATACGATCTCGGTAATCTTTATAAATTTGCAGGAATAAATCCAGAATCAAGGCCGCAGACTACTAAAGCAGGTTTCTCGCCTGAAGAGATAAGCCAAATTGGAATTTTAAGAGATTTTTCTTTAGGCGGCGAAGAGGTAAGGTTTGGAAAATCCAGTTCCTCGGCAGATAACCGCAAAAATAAAATCTACGATAGCCACCCAGTACCTGCAAGAACCCGTGAGCTCATGAATGCTCTTACCAATTATCAATATATGGATGATGCGGCATTCTTAGCATTAAAAGGGCTTCTAATGCCTGATCGAAATCAAGAAAATGAGAGCAGGGCGGGAACAAAGGAAAAAACATCATCTTCAGCATCTAACGGAGTAAAACACCTTCTTCCATCAAGCAGGGCTAGTCGGGTTCTTTCGCCGATTAAACGGATAAAGGTGTATGTTGATGACTTAAGCGGCACGCTCATTAACCTTAGAGACAGAGTGGACCAGCATAAATACACATTACGGGCGCCAGGCCTTATTGATTTTTATAACCGGCGGCTGAAAGAAGGAGCTATTCAAATTGTTAATACCGGAGATAGGTTAGAAGATGCTATAAACTGGTGGGTTAAAAGATTGGATCCTAAAGTCCGCACGCGAGTGGTGGTACTTTCTACTTCAAGCTTACGCGCGCACAGATTTGACGAAGATGGAAAGCCGCAGGCTATTTTTGACACCCCGGATTTAGTCACCAAACAGCAAAGAGAACATTGGCAGGAATTTTATGATGAGTGGCTTTCTATTATAAAATCAGCAGCTGAAATTTATTTCGGCCGGTTAAAAACCACTTTCGGGACAGGAAAAACATACATATATGAACATGGAAAAGTTGAAGATAGAGATACTGCTATTACCATTTGTGTTATGGGCG
>JAQUOO010000070.1 GCA_028717055.1 Candidatus Omnitrophota bacterium
TAACTACGACAAAGGCCAGCAGCACCGAATATACCGCGCCCATTACCCCAAGCAACGGATCTGCCACGTCATGATGCAGCCGTAACTTGTTATGCGGGATGAAATGCCTGACGACAAATAGGCCTAGCAGGGTTAGGCCTACCGCCCCTCCTACTACTGCTAACCCCAAAACAAAAAAAGGAACCTCCAGCAATATCCTCTGCATTATCGGCATTCTGTCTCCTTATTTTCTTATTATCCTGAAAGAAATAAAACTCTTATCGCTTTTTTGCCCGTCAGAACCAACCATTACAAGGCTCCAGGTATAAACCTGCCCGTCAATGAATAAGGCCGAATCGATTTTAATCCCTGACTCTCCCGGCGATACATCCTGCTTGAAAATCAAACCGGAAGCATACATATTGTAACCTTTGTATAATTTAAAAATAAAACGGTTCGTCCATACATAATCATTCAACCATCGGAATTCCAAAGGCGCATTTCCTTCCAGGACAACCGTATCGTAAATAGGATAAAGCAGGCGGGGCGCAGGAATATTGTCGCCGCGGCCGGGAGCTTTATGCCCGCCAGAAAACCCGCAAAGCAGCAATGAAACGCAGACTAATGAAATGGCCAGAACCTTATTAAGCATTTATTTGAGATTATCCGATAAATTATTCCGAAGCCTTCGTTTAAGCACTGCTAAAGCTATAAAATAAGAAATCAATCCCAAACACAATGAAACTATAGCGTATCCGCATACAACCGGAAGAACAATCCTTAAAATAGAACCGCTGAAGAAATCCCGCCAGGCAAAGTTATTGATAGTTAAGGCCCACTCGCTTTTTAAGCCCTGCCAGCTAATTCCAAATATAGCAGAACCGATTTTAATTGCCAAGAGAAAAGTTGCCAGGCTAAGCCAGGTATTGGTAAGGATACTGCCGATAAGGGCGCCGGCGCGGTTTACTTTAAAAAGTAACGCCAAAAACAAAGCTGCCAGAGGCCCTGTCCCCGGCAGGATTCCGGTAAACACTCCCAAGCCGAAACCCAAAGCTACTTTTTGCGGGGTATCGTTGATTTTAAAAAGCTTTTGATAAACAAGCTCCTTGATTCTTATAAGCTTGTCGAAAAACCCGGCTCTATTCATTTTTAAGAACTGATTTTATATTTACTCCCGCAAACCTTTCCGAACCGAATGACTCCTGCACCCAGCCGTTATGCAAACCGTATTTTTCCAGCATATCCTGCGCCTCTTCATATTCGCCAAGCGTCAACCGGCGGCCTATCTCCTTAAATTCGGCAGCCCGGTGATACGGCAGATACTGGCTCATCAAACTGACATAAGTATCGCCGGAAAGCTCTTCGGAAATAAACTGCATTATCTTCTCCGTTCCGCTGACTTTATTCGGCAAAACAAGATGCCTTATAATCAAACCCCGCTCGATTATCCCGGATTCATCCATCCTGGCTATCCCCGCCTGGCGAAACATCTCTTTTACCGACTCCTGATTATTCTCCGGATAGCCGGGGGCGCCGGAAAACTTAACCGCCTGTTGGGCATCGGCATAGCGCATATCCGGTAAATATATATCCACAATCCCATCCAGCAATCTTATTATATCGGCTGATTCGTAACCGCCGGTGTTATAGACTAACGGAATATTCAGGCCGCCGGAAACGGCGATTTTCAAACTCTTAAGGATTTGGGGTAAAATATGAGTCGGGGTCACTAAATTGATGTTGTGACAGCCCATCCCCTGCAGCTCAAGCATAAATCCGGCCAATTCCTCGAAACCAACCTCCCTGCCCTGCCCGGTTTGGCTAAACTCATAGTTCTGACAATATACGCACCCCATATTGCAATTCGCAAAAAATATCGTTCCGGAACCGCGTGAACCGGAAATAGCCGGCTCTTCGCCCTGATGCGCCATATAACTGTAGACTTTAGGTTTTAAACCTGTCCGGCAAAAACCCTTTTTACCGCTTAAACGGTTGACTTTGCATTTCCGCGGGCAGAGAACACAGGATTCCAAAGACGCAAAGATCTTATCGATTACCTTATCAAACGCGCCGCTTTGGAATGACTCCAGATAAACAGGCTTATTTATCTTTGGTTTGTTCTGCATATAATTCCCGGATCCGGTTAAATATTCCGATGTGCTCTTTGCTTCGGAAATCAGGGTAGGTCCACTTCCAATCCTGAAAACTTTTATCCTGATAAAATAAAGTAATCTCCGCGTATATCCCTTTATCCAGATATATACGGTGGACATAATCCTTGGTTGAAGCCAAAACGAGTTTGGCCGAATTCAGATAACCCGGGTCAATATTGACCGAGCGCTTTTTACCGTTGGATAATTTTTCTTCGATTCTGTTGGTAAGGATTTTTATTTTTGCGATTTGCTGCGGCTTGATGAGCTTAGCGAAACTTACGAATACCCTCCAAAGCCCCGAGCCCAATTCTTCTTCATAATAGCTGGTCGAGGTAAAGGGGATTATCCTGCTTTCAAAATCAGTCTTTCCGAAATGCCCGGTTAGGAGGCGTTTGGCCTGCTCAAAAAATATTTCTTCCTTGAAGATAAAACCGATGATGAGTTTAACGGGCTTAACAGGGGCTATCTTCCCCATGCCTTACTTTAAAGAAGCTGCTGGGGAAACTTTTTGCGGCAGGAATTGCTCGATGTATTCGTTTATCACCTTGCGCTGGGAATTGTTTATCCGGTTAAAAAAGATAGCTATATTGAAACCGCTCTTCTCCTCTTTATCCTCGGTCCTGACAATTACCCCTTCGCAATCGATCGTGCGCTTGGTTTTACCGGCTTCTTTTTTCAGCGGAAGGGTCAATTTAATCGCCACTTTCGTAAACGGAGGGATATATTTCTTTATCCGGCAATACGCTCCCACGCAGCTGATATTCTGGGTAGTGGTCGAAAAACCATAGCCGTTGGCCGCTACCTTAAAAGGCAGTTTCTGCTGGAGCCGGGGATGTTTTCTTCTTTCGATTCCGGATGTCATTCTTTATTTTCAGCCTTGGATTTCTTGATAAAACTCAACCAGCACTTTTTAGTGCAATAGTATTTTCCGTCGCGGTAATAACGCCTTATTTTCTTAATCGGCTTGTTACAGTTTAAACAATTAGCCTGCTTCTCTTCCTTGGGCTTAGCTTCTGCTGCCGCCTGCGTTTTAGTCTCTTCAGTTGCCATAATCTTTGTTTTTCCTTTCCTTAAAACCTGTTTACCTGCATATTGATATAATCCTGCAAATAATTCTTTTCCAGCGGGTCCATCTCCACGAATTCCACGCCCAAGCTATTGCGGTAAGAACGGGGCAAAGACTGGCACCAGGCCACCTTGCCGACCGGATGCAAGACTTTCGAGAGGACATCGATTTCCAGCATTAACGGCGTTTGAGGGGCGATATACCTATCGGAATTAAAGCCCACTCCGCCGGAGCTGATGTTATTGGAAACGACATTGGCGAATTCCGAAGCGGCTCCCCTTACAGAGTAGCGCATCTGCGCCCGCAAACCTATCCTTTGAAATCGCCTTCTAACTTCCTGATTTTCCAGCAAGTTTTTTCTCCGAATAAAGAAACTTATTCCTTAACTCTAAGTTAGGACTATAGCACAATTTCCAAAGTATGTCAATCCTGCTCTTCCCCTATCTTGCCAATTCGCCGCCTGTTTGTTTGCGCAGCTGATATTCGACATAACCGGCTAATACCTCCTGAACCTTTATGGAAGGCTGAACCACAAAATAATGGTTTATAATGGCATGCCCTATTTCGTGGCCGGCTATCCCCTGCCGGAAACTTGAAGCCGCAAGATAAATAGTATTAAAACTATAGATATAGAAAGATTTCGCGTCGCCCAAATCTTTGTCGAAAATCTTCCGGTATATGCCGGCCAATTGCGCCTGGTCTGCGCAGATTTTAATATTCCCTTTATAGCTGTATAACTGCATATCCAGTATTTCACAGACGCGAAGAAAAAGCGTATCCAGCGCCTCGGCCAAACTATAGCCATTGCCTAAAGCCGGAGGCTTCTGTTCACCGGCCAGGATTCTTTCTCCTGCGCTGACGTTTAACTGTTGAGCCAAAGCTAAAGGATCAAGTTGAGGGGAATAATAGATGGTAAAATACCGGCTTTCGATACTGGAAGCAGGGCCAAAACCATCGTCTACGACGTCATCTGCCGCGGCCAACGAAACACCCAAGCAGATAAATAACGCAGTTACAGCAAAGCAAAGAACCTTGTTGAAAACAGGTTTGGGCATCAGGTTTTAAAATGATAGACGCGCTTGCTTAATTCTTCGGCCAACTCCTTAAATTCTTTTAGGGCATAACGCTTATCCGCAGGAAGCTCTTCTTCCGATATGCCTTTAAGTTTCTCTTTTAACAACGCGGCGCTCTCTTTAAGCTTGCCCATCTCCTGGCGGGTTTCGCGGATCATACCGTTAAGGATTCCGGCGACATCGTGCAACTGGTCGCACTCGCGAATGCTAAAATCCAATGAAAAATCCCCCCCGCCTAAAGTTTCCAATACTTTCTTGAAGCGGAAAAGCGGCCCGGATATCTTATGCGAAACAAGCATAGCCAGGACAGCCGCGGCCATCCCGATAATAATCGTTACGATTATCACGGTCGGCAGAAGCAAAGGCAGGATAGCGTCGGCAGTGGTGCGCGCTACCACGCGGGAATTATGAAACACAACGGTAGTCGACTGCATAGCCAACAGATACAATACAACAGTAGTAATCAACCCTCCCAATAAAACCAGGATACCAAATCTTAAAATAAACCAAAACTGAAATTTCTTGTCGATAAGATAGTTACGCCGCTTATGCCCGCTGTTTTTCATTTCTCCCCCCTAGCTTTAGGAACAGCATTACCGCACATCTTTATGCCGGTATTCTTATGCAAATCCGCCAGCCAGTCAGACATCGCCTGATATTCTTTCTGCCTGATAAGCTGCCACTTTATCTGCTGATACATCTTTTCATAGGGCTTATCAGCCTTAGCCTCCTTCAGCATAGCTTCATAAGCCTCTTTTACTTCCTTATCGCTAACAAATACCAAACCGGCTATCTCGTTATTCTTGCGGTCCAGCGCCAGCTTTAAAAGAGACTGCTCCCAAAACCTCTCAACCATCTTGAGAAAATTCCTGGTCTTGTCTAAGCCTTTTTTCTGGGCGTCTAACAGTATCAATTTGCGGTCAATCAGGATATTCAGGAATTCCCTGCGGGATTCAGGAGTATCGTTACGGCCGTAAATAGAGGCCCTGAATTCCTCCTCGAATTCTTTTTCGGTAATTTCATAATTACCGACCTTGGCCAGGATCTTCCCTTGCGGCTTGCCAGCGCAGCCTAAAATAAACAACCCGCACAATAAAATAACGGCGTATTTTCTCATACTACCGGCTCCTTTCTCATCTGATTAAGAAAATTATACTATAAATATCTTTGGTTTACTAGGGAAAACCGCCTCCTTAAGTTAAGGCGACGGGATTAAAAGTTTCATTACGTTTTCCTGGGTAAAAATATTTAAGTCCGAAGGATTCTCCAGAAACTGTTCAACATCTTGCTTAATCTTTTTCCAATCCGCGCGCTCAACAACTTTACGAATTAACCCTCTCCAGCTATCCTTATCGGGCAATTCGCCATTCCATTCTGTCTGCAGAAGAGCGTTTTTAAGCAGCGTGAAATTCGGTTCTATCCCCTTCCATTTTGATAAATACCAGCCCAGGTCAAAATAGTCCCTTCCTTTGGCGTATTTCCTGTTTAGAAGCGCGTGCAGCTTTCCGGCAAATAATGAATTGATCTCATAAGATAAAAACGAAATAGGAAAGTATTTATTTACAATCTGGGTCTCAATAACAGCTCCACGCGGAGGCTTATTATCAATTTCAATTTTAATAGAAAAGTTTTGGCTTTTTAAAGGGGAAAGCCCGGCTTCAAACATAAGCTTGGAAAATTTGACAAAAGCTGAATTTACGGTTTTCTTATCGTTATAGTTAAATGAAACATCGTATCCGGCTGCTGTAAGCTCCGACATAATTTTCTTAAGCAGAGCCTCGAACTTAACCGGCGCTCCCTGGGCCAAAGAAAAATCAAGATCCTCGGAGAATCTCGGCAGGCCGTGCAGGAACCTAAGCGCTGTCCCTCCTAAAAATGCGACTGAACGGAATACTCCTTCGTCATGCATCAGCCTTAAAG
>JAQUOO010000071.1 GCA_028717055.1 Candidatus Omnitrophota bacterium
GTAAAAGAGTCGTAATTATCGATCATTAGAATCATGTCTATACCCCTTTTAAATACAGCTCAAAAGTTAAAACGTAAAAGAAAAACCATAACCTAAGATTCAAAAAAACAAAACTATTAATGTCAAAGGCCAAAGCTCAAAATTCAAAATAAATTTAAATAACAAGTACGTAATGACAAAAACTTGGTTTTGGATTCTTATATTCGAGCTTTGGATTTATTTTGGATTTTGAATTTTGTCATTTGTCATTAGCTTATTATTCTTTTTCTCTCCAAATCTTAGCTCCTAATTTCTCCAGTTTTTCCTCGATATTTTCGTATCCGCGCTCCAAATGATAAATTCTTGATATGGAAGTCTTTCCTTCCGCAGCCAAACCGGCAAGGACTAAACAGGCGGAGGCGCGTAAATCCGAAGCCATTACCGGAGCTCCGGAAAGAACTTCTACGCCTTCGACAATAGCGTGCGGACCCTCTCTTTGGATACGAGCTCCCATACGGTTAAGCTCGGCAACATGCATAAATCTATCCGGATATATTTTCTCGTTAATAAGGCTTATTCCGGGAGTTATACTCATAAGCGCCATCATCTGAGCCTGCATATCGGTGGGAAAACCCGGATATGGAAGCGTGTTTATATTTATAGCATTAAGCGGTTTCTTATAGCGCATATGTATGGAATTATCCGTCTTAACAATAGAGGCGCCTGCTTCTTCCAGCCTGTCAATAAGCGCTCCTAAATGTTTATATAAAACATTTCTTATAAGAATGTCTCCTTTGGTGGCTAAAGCAGCCAGCATCATTGTGCCGGCTTCTATCCTATCCGGGATAATCGTGTGGGTAGCGCCATGCAAATGCCTTACGCCTTCTATTTCGATTATAGGAGTGCCGTGCCCCTTGATTTTAGCTCCCATCTTAATCAGGAATTCCGCTAAATCCTCAACTTCGGGCTCGCAGGCTGCTGATTCAATCACAGTCTTACCTTCAGCCAACACCGCAGCCATCATTACGTTATCCGTGGCTAAAACAGATGAACCATAAACCCCGCCCAAATAAATATGTTTACCTTTTAATTCCGAAGCCTTGGCAATTACGTAACCGGAATCTACGCTGACATCGGCACCCAAAGCCTTTATTCCTTTTAAATGCAGATCAACCGGACGGACTCCGATAACGCAGCCACCGGGTAGAGAAACCTTCGCTTTCTTGAGCTTTCCTAAAAGCGGTCCCAAGACACAAAAAGACGCACGCATAGTAGAAACCAACTTATAATCCGCAACGTAACTTGTTTTTTTAAGACTGCTTACCGAAACTACTCCCCTCTCTAAATCCGCATCCTTGCCTAATGAACGCAGTATCTTAACCATTGTGTTGGTATCGCGTAAATCCGGAACCCCCTTGATCAGACAAGCGTCATCAGTAAGAAGGGTAGCTGCCAATATAGGCAAGGCGGCATTCTTTGCCCCTGAAACCGTAACTTCGCCTTTAAGTTTTACACCGCCTTCAATAATCAATTTATCCATTTTTCTCCTTAATACCTAATCATCAGGTCCCAACTGGAAAATTGCATCACCGGGAATTCATTCGACATTGGAGCTTAAACATTGATCATTAGACTTTTTGCGCTACTATTACTCTCTCTATATTATTATAGTCTTTAACCGTTTCAACTACTTTAAATTTATTTGATTCGCTAAATAACCCCACCAAATGACCGGCTTGGCCAAAACCAATCTCCATAATCAAAAAACCGTTTTTTTTCAAATGACCGGATGCTTTCAAGTTTATGCGACGGTAAAAATCCAATCCGTCAACCCCTGCGGCCAAAGCTATTCTTGGTTCAAATTGTAATTCCGGCTGCAGTCTCCCTATTTCATCATCCGCAATATAAGGAGGGTTACTGACAATTATATCATATTCCCTGACGCCCAACGAATCGAATAAATCACTCTGGATAAAATCGATCTTTGCGCCGTTTAACCTTGCATTTTCTTCGGCCACTGACAAAGCCTTATCTGAAATATCAATAGCATCTATTTTCGCGCTCTCCAGTATTTTACCCAAAGATATGGCTATGCAGCCTGACCCCGTCCCCAAATCCAAGATCTCTGCCTGCCTTATTTTACCGGCATATTTCAACGTTGTCTCGACCAGAATTTCTGTCTCGGGACGAGGAATAAGAACGTCTTGATTTACTTTTAACTTTAAAGCCATAAATTCAGTTTTCCCCAATATATACTGAATAGGCTCTCCCTTTATTCTTCTCTTTAAAACGGATGAAATAAACGCCAGCTCATTATGGCCCAGAATTTTAGCTTTATCTAAATATAGCGTGGTTCTATCGCAGCCCAAAATCTCGCTAAACAACAACTCCGCTTCATTCATTTTGCGCTTTTTGCCTGGCTTCTTTCTCCGCTTTAATCAAGGCGTCGGAAATTTCATCAAACTCACCCTCAAGTATAGATTCCAATTGGTGAGTGGTAAAATTTATGCGGTGATCCGTAACCCGCCTATCCGGGAAATTATAGGTGCGGATCTTCTCGCTCCTGTCTCCTGAACCAATCTGGGATTTTCTTTCTTTGGAAAGCCTTTTTGATTCCGCCTCTCTTTTGGCATCTAAAAGCTTGGCGCGCAAGACTCGCATTGCCTTATTCTTATTCTTCAACTGGGAACGTTCATCCTGGCAAGCAACCACTACTCCGCTAGGAATATGCGTAATACGCACAGCTGAATCGGTTTTTTGCATATGCTGCCCGCCGGGACCGCTTGAACGGTAAGTATCAATCCTTAAGTCATTAGGCTCAATCACTAAATCCACTTCTTCCGGTTCGACTAAAACCGCAACAGTCGCAGTAGAGGTATGTATCCTTCCTTGAGCCTCGGTCGTAGGCACGCGTTGCACGCGATGCACTCCGCTCTCAAACTTCAACCGGCTATAAGCGTCTTTACCTTTTAAGCCAAAAGATACTTCCTTGAATCCACCGGATTCATTGGTAGCCGCCGACATCAGTTCCAGCGACCAGCCCTTGCTGGCGGCATACTTGGAGTACATCCGGTAAAGATCAGCGGCAAAAAGCCCGGCCTCATCCCCTCCTGTACCCTGCCGGATTTCTACGATTATATCGCGCCCGGCATCCTTATCTTTTTCGGTAAAAGCTTCTTTTATTCTTTCCTCGACATCTTTAAGTTTCAGCCTAAGGTCATCCAACTCCAGCTTGGCTAACTCCAAAAACTCTTTGTCGTGCTTCTCCCCGGAAACAAGTTCCATCTCCTGGATTTCTTTCGAAATCCGCTTCCGCTCACGAAACAATGAAACCGGTTCCTTTAAATCCGAAAGCTCTTTAGCCAGCTTATTGGACTTCTCCCGGTCGCCGAGCACCTCGGGAGAAGATAATAATTTTTCTAACTCCAGGTATCGAGATTCTAATTTTTCGAGTTTATTAAGCATGGTTATTTAATGCCAAAAGTCAAAGCTCAAAATTCAAAATAAGCACAAATGACAAGTACGTAATGACAAAACCTTGGTTTTGGATTCTTATATTTGAGCTTTGGATTTATTTTGGATTTTGAATTTTGTCATTTGTCATTTTTTCTTGCCGTATTTCTTGATAAACTTATCCACGCGCCCGGCAGAATCAACGAATTTCTGTTTTCCGGTAAAGAACGGATGGCACTTTGAACAAATCTCCACTCTGATTGCCTGCTTAGTTGACCGGGTATGCACTGTTTCGCCGCAAGCGCAAACGATCGTAGCTTCTTTGTAGTTAGGATGCACTTTATCTTTCATTTGAATCCTCCTTTTAAGTTAGGGTTAAAATGTAAAAAGTGAAACTGTTAATGTCAAAGGCCAAAAGCCCAAAATTCAAAATAAGCATGAATAACAAATACCAAATGATAAAATGTTTTTTTGATACTTGACATCTGAACTTTGGATTTATTTTGGGCTTTGAATTTTGTCATTTGGCATTAAACTTTCAATTCTGCTAATGATTCATACTATTTAAGAACTCTTCATTATTCTTAGTCTTTCCTAATTTCTCGATTAAAAGTTCCATAGCTTCAACGTTATTTAATTCATTAAGCACTTTGCGCAAAATCCAGGTCTTCTGTAATACGTCTGGCTTAACCAGCAACTCTTCATGCCGCGTATTTGAACGCTTGATATCAATTGCCGGATAAATCCTGCGCTGGAAGAGATTGCGGTCAAGCTGGGTTTCCATGTTGCCGGTTCCCTTAAACTCTTCGAATATAACTTCATCCATTCGGCTTCCTGTATCTACAAGGGCTGTGGCAATAATCGTAAGGCTCCCGCCTTCTTCAACCGCTCGCGCCGCCCCAAAAAATCTCTTTGGCTTTTGCAGGGCGTTAGAATCGATGCCTCCCGATAGAACCTTGCCGCTATGCGGCACAACCGAGTTGTAGGCGCGGGCCAGACGCGTAATGCTATCCAGCAATACCACTACATCGCGTTTATGCTCAACCAACCTCTTGGCTTTTTCCATAACGATTTCGGCTACCTGTATATGTCTTTCCGGCGGCTCATCAAACGTAGAAGATATGACTTCGCCTTTAACATGACGCTGCATATCCGTAACTTCTTCCGGGCGCTCATCGATCAAGAGAACAATCATAACTACATCCGGATTATTGGTAGTTATGGCATTAGCCAGCTTCTGTAAAAGCACGGTCTTGCCGCTATAAGGCTGAGCAACAATTAGGCCGCGCTGGCCCTTGCCGATAGGCGCAAGCAGGCTCATTATGCGCATAGATATTTCATCAGGCTTGGTCTCCAGGTTAAATGCCTCTTTGGGATAAACCGGAGTAAGGTTATCGAAAAGAACTTTTTCTTTAACTTCTTCCGGATTCTCGAAATTTACAGCCTCAACTTTAAGCAAGGCAAAATATTTTTCACCTTCTTTAGGAGGACGAATCTGCCCGGAAACCGTATCTCCGGTCCTTAAATCAAACTTTCTTATCTGTGAAGGTGAAATATAAATATCATCCGGACAGGGAAGATAATTGTAATTTGGGCTCCTTAAAAACCCGAATCCTTCGGGTAAAATCTCCAAAACTCCTTCCCCGAACATCAATCCTTCTTTTTCCGCCTGAGCCTGCAATATCTTGAAAATCAAATCCTGCTTTTTTAGGCCGCTGGTACCGTTGGCATTGAGCTCTTTGGCCAATTTGTTAAGCTCAGTTATTTTCATATCTTTTAAATTCTTTATATCTAGCTTTTCCACAACTTCCTCCTCAATTTTCCCGTTTTTTTACGGGTAGAAAATTGGCCCCGAACCCAGAAGGATGCGGGGTTAATTTCATTATCAATTCCTTCACCTGTTTTCTTGTTTCCGCCAAACTGCCGTTATTATCTATAATAAAATCCGCTAAACGCGCTTTGGCGTTATCGGGAATTTGAAATCTTATTCTCTTTGCGATATCCGCCCTGCTTAAAGACATTTTCCTCAACAGGCGCTTAATCCGGGTGTCTCTGGCTACTTTCACTACAAGCAACCTGTCTACTATATTCCTCAAACCTGCCTCCAGCAATAAAGGCGCATCCAAAACAATCACTCCTTTCTTTTCGCTGTTAATCTTTGATTTTATAATCCGAATCACTTCAGGATGGACTATACTATTCAATTTTCCTAAAAGCTTCTTGTCATCAAAAACAATTCTTGCCAGCTTCTGCCGGTCGATATTCTTATCCGGAGCAATAATTTTAGCGCCGAACATAGAAATTGTTTTCTTATAAACCTTGTTTTTCCGGCTAAAACAACTATGCGCTATTTC
>JAQUOO010000072.1 GCA_028717055.1 Candidatus Omnitrophota bacterium
TTGTTGGGAAACGAAGCGTAAAACGGCAGGTCAAGGCGTTCAAATCTCACGAGGCTGGCTAATACCATCAGCCCCAGCGCAACTAAAATAACGCCCTTTACTTCATTGAGTCTTCTTTCTCTCACTTTTAATTGCTATCTCAAGCAGCTTCAGCCTGTTTCTTGCTCAGGTTAATTCTGCCCAATTCATCTATTCCGATGACTTTAACTTTGATCTCATCGCCAATCTTGACTACTTCTTCAACATTCTTGACGAATTTATCCGAAAGCTCCGAAACGTGGACTAAGCCTTCTTTACGCGGAGCAATCTCGCAGAACGCGCCGAAAGCCATAATCCGCTTTACTTTAGCTATATACACGCGGCCGACTTCCACATCATCAGTAATGGCCTTGATCATCTTGATTGCCGCCTCAGACTTAGCAGCATCGGTTGAACCGACCAGAACAGTCCCGTCATCTTCGATATCAACACTTGCCCCGGTTGCGGCTATAATGGCTTTAATGTTTTTGCCTCCGGGACCAATCAATTCACCGATCTTTTCAGTATTGATCTTAAGCACATCGATGCGTGGAGCATAAATTGATAATTCCTGCCGGGGAGCAGTTAAAGCCGCGCTCATTTTATCCAAAATAAATAACCTTCCTTCAGTAGCCTGGGCCAGACATTTCTCAAGCAAAGGTATGCCAATTCCATCAATCTTTAAATCCAATTGGACAGCGGTAACGCCTTTTCTGGTGCCCGCTACTTTAAAATCCATATCGCCAAAATGATCCTCCAGACCGGCTATATCCGTTAAAATAAGCTCCTTATCACCCTCTTTAATCAAACCCAGAGCTATTCCGGCAACTGTATCTTTTATCGGGACTCCCGCATCCATCAATGACAAAGAAGAAGCGCAGACCGTAGCCATGCTTGATGAACCGTTTGATTCCAAAATCTCGGAAACTACCCTAATTGTATAAGGAAATTTTTCTTTGGAAGGAATGACAGCCAACAGAGACTTTTCCGCCAGCGCTCCGTGGCCAATTTCGCGCCTTCCCGGACCGCGCACCGGCCCGGTTTCACCTACGCTAAAAGGCGGAAAAGTATAATGCAACATAAAAGATTTGGATTTCTCACCTTCCAAAGCCTCAACTGTTTGCTCATCTTCTCCTGTGCCTAGAGTTGTAACCGCCAAGCTCTGGGTTTGGCCGCGGGTAAACAAAGCTGAACCGTGCGTTCTCGGAAGAACGGAGACATCACAGGTAATCTGACGGATTTCTTTCAACGCTCTTCCGTCAACCCGGACATTCTCGGTAACTATCTTATTCCTTACCTGATGTTTTTCAATTTCTGCAAGCGCCATCTTAATGTCGTCGGCAACAAAACCTTCCTGGGTTAGCTTTTCCTCCAGCTCTTTAGCCAACAGATGCACAGCCTCTTCGCGCTCTTCTTTTTTACCTAATTTATAAACCTCATTTAATTTAACAGTGGCTAATTCTTCAACTTTAGCCATCAAATCCGCAGCTACTGTTTTAAACTCTATCTTTGCTTTGGGCTTGCCATATTTAGAGATAAACTCCTCCTGCATATGAATAAGCTCTTTAAGATGAGTATAACCGAATTTAACTGCCTCCAGGTAATCCGCCTCAGAAACTTCTTTAGCCTTTGACTCAAGCATTACCACGCCATTCTTGTTAGCGGCAACAACTACCTCTAAATCCGAATTCTCCCATTCAGCGTAAGTAGGGTTAATTATCAGTTCATTGTTCACTCTGGCAACACGGCAACAAACAAGCGGGCCGTTAAAAGGAATATCGGAGATACCTAATGCGACGGAGGCGCCATTAACAGCTAAAACATCCGGGTCATTTTCTCCGTCACTGGACAAAACCATTGCCATAACCTGCACATCATTTAAGAAGCCATCTGGAAAAAGAGGCCGAATAGGGCGATCGATCAGGCGAGAAGTCAGAATCTCGCTCTCTGAAGGCCTGCCTTCTCTTTTAAAGAACCCTCCGGGTATGCGTCCGGCCGCATAAGTCTTTTCCTGATATTCCACAGTTAGAGGGAAGAAATCCCTGCCCTCTTTGATTTCGCGGGACATACAAGCAGTAACCAATACCACGGTTCCACCGTAACTAATAGTTACGGAACCATTGGCTTGTTTGGCAATCTTGCCTGTCCCAAGGATTAAATCGCTCCTGCCGAACCTAAATTTTAAGGTATTATTCTGCATAATAATGTTTTAGGATGAAACCTCGATTTATTTTCTCAACGAAAGCTTCTCCAGTATCTCTTCGTATTTCTTGGAGTCTTTCTTCTTGAGATAGTTGAGGAGCCTGCGGCGCGTGCCTACTAACGAAAGCAACCCGCGGCGAGAATGGAAATCTTTTTTATGAAGCTTAAAATGGCCTCCTAATAGATTAATCCTCTCAGTCAAAATCGCAATCTGAACCTCAGCTGAGCCGGTATCTCTGGCATTAACCTTAAATTCTTCGATAATCTTAGCTTTTCTTTCTTTGACCAAAACCAAACTTGCTCACCTCCTCTGCATTTAGACTTATATTATACGACATTTCAGCCGTTAAGTCAATCAGTTCGCTTATTTATTTTTATCAAGAGCTTCTCTGATTTTATCCAGCTTATTCAATACTAGCACAGTAAAAACCACAAACCAAATAGTTAACCCCAAAGATATGAGCCCGCCTATCAAACTTACTCCGCTTGACATATATATCCTCCTGCTTTGTTAATATATTAGCACAAGAGCCGAAAGCAAACAACAACTTTATTGCTTTGCCTGCTGCTCCTCTACAAACTTCTTAATCTCCTCAAGGTTTTCCAAGATTAACCGGGCTTTGCTTAACCCGAATGAAAACGGATACTGGTCATTTTCATCCCGCTTTATAGTCAAAACCGGCTTCCCTTTAAATTCGCCTCTCTCAACCATCTTGCTCCTCCTTGAATATTATTAATTTTCTGCCGCCTTATCCTGAAAACCATTAACCCAAAAACTCCCACTCTTACTCTTTTGCCGCAAGGGATTTATTCTAGCGTAAAAATAAATTAATACAATTACTATTTAACAAGCTTCTTTTTTATTAGTCCTGCGCAGAGCCTTAACCATACGCTCGTGCGCCTCCTGCGGCGTACTCCCTTCAGTAAGATGTTCGCAACAAACTGCAGCATATCCTTTGCGGTTTTTAATCCTGAAGATAGACACCTTTAGATGGCCTATTTTTGCCTCCATACTCACCTCCTTAAATAAACGCTATCCTCCTGGGCTTAACGCTTATTTAACTCCCCGCTATGCGCGGAGACCTTGTTTTACCGCATCTTGGCAAATGGACAAATCTGGCTATAAGCGCAATAGCTACATGCCATATACGCAGGCGTAGCCTCAAAATCCTGCTTACGGATGCCTCTAGCAACTTCTCTTATCTTTAACTTAATTGTATCTAAACCTTCTTCCTTGATTTTATGGCTTCCGATGAGGCCTGATTCAAGGAAATAAAGTTCGACCCGGTTAGGCAGCTTCCCGAAAATATTCTGATAGGCCAAAGAATAAAGCGCCAATTGCAGGCTTTCGGCGACTTTTTTATCCGCGACCTTCTGCGCCTTGACTTCTGAAGTCTTGAAATCAACGATTGCCACTTCCGCATCAATCTCGTCAACCCGGTCAAACCTGCCGGTAATTTTATTGCCTTCAAACATGAATGAAAAGTCTTTTTCAATGAATTTCGGAGGCAAGGAACCTTCTTCTTTATAGAAAAAACGGCTTAATGCGGCTGTGCCCACCCGAAAACGTTCTTCCTGATGCGCCTTGTCCAAAAACCCCTGCGGATCAAAGCTTAGCTTAAAAATATTTAAAAGATCGTTTAATTCCATCTTTCTTCCGGCTAAACGATACTGGTAGAATTTGGTTACCGCATCGTGCATTGCCCGGCCGTAAATGACCGTATGGTGCTCCATAATCGGCACGCGCAGGATATTTACGTATTTATACTTAAGCGGGCAAGTTAGATAATCATCGATTTGATAATAAGTCAGGTGAACAGGCAAATCTTCGTTAGGCTTCTTAACTGCTGATTTAACTGAATCTTTTTTAGGAGCAAAACGCTGGATTGCCTCAAGGCTGCTGGATTTTTTCTTTTCTTTTTCTTTAACTTCAGTCCCCAACACTTCAAAAACAAACTGGCTTACCTTGCGCAAACGCTTGCCTCCGTAGTCTTCGGCGCTGGTCAAATATAGCTCTTCTTTGGCGCGGGTTAAGCCTACATAAAATAGCCTGCGCTCTTCCTGAATATGAAAATCACCCGTGGGCAAGACTTCCTTAATTAAAGAATCCGGAAGTTCAATCGATTGTGAGCGCCGCGGCCAGGGAAAACGCCCCTGCACAAGGCTGACTAAAAACACAACCCTGAATTCTAAACCCTTAGCCTTATGAATAGTCAGAATATTTACTGCGTCAGTATCCAAATCCGCTTCGGCTGTCGGAGGATCATCTCCGGCTTCAATTAATAAATTGAGGTAATTCACAAAACTAATCACCCGGTCTTCTTTTGCCACAAGCTCAAAATCGCGCACATTATTAAAAAACCTGGCGATATTCTGAATCCTGGTTTCATTCTCCAGATTTTGGACTGAGGTTAATTTCTTAAGATAACCCGTATCAGTTAAGAATGCGTAAAGCAGCCTGCCGGTTGTATCTTGACGGGAGATTATCAGGAACTTCTCTAAATCTGCCAGGATTTTCTCTATTTTTTCACGGCTTTCTTCCCCAACCCCTTTTAATTCATCAATTGCAGCTAATTCCTTAAAAACAGCGTAGAGCGGCTTGTTCCTGCGCCGGGCATAATGACTACAGACATTAAGATCGACCAAGTTTAATCTGTATATTTCAGAACTGACTAAATAATACAGGCTTAGGGAATCGGATAAATTCGCCACAGCCCTCAAGAAATTAATACAAAGTTTTACCTCTTCCCTGGAATAAAGCCCCTGATTTCCGCTAAATTGCCAGGGGATATCCTCCAAATTAAGCGCCTGGATAAAGGATTCGGCATCTGAATTGGCCCGCACAAGAATCGCAAAATCATTGTACTGGAAATCTCCGGATTTTACTTTATCTTTAATAATTTTAGCTACATTATCCGCTTCGGTAGAAACAGTATCAAAGTGCAAATGCGCCAGCCTGTTCCCCTCTTTTGAAACCCCGAGCAAATGCTTATTTATATTTGCCTTGACTTCAAAACGTTCCGGATTATTATTCTGAATCAGCTGATAAGCGGAATCAAGAATAGGTTGTGTCGAACGGTAATTCTGCACAATGCTTACACTCTTGCCATTTGGAAAATCGCGCATAAAACTCACTAGATTGGAATACGCTGCGCCGCGGAACCTATAGATACACTGGTCATCATCCCCGCAAACATTTATATTCCTGTTTTCCCTAGTGATTAACTTGACCAACTGGTATTGCGCAAAATTAGTATCCTGGAATTCATCAACCAAAACGTATTTAAACTGCTGCTGGTATTTCTTCAGAATCGCCGGATGCTGTCGCAAAAGATTTAAAGCCAGGTAAAACTGATTGCCAAAATCAAGCAAACCTTCCTTAGCCAAAAGCTCCTGATATTTTGCATAAGCATGAGCTATTTCTGTCTGCTGCACAGCCTCTTCCTTAATAGCCAAATCATCCGGATTCTCTTTGGCTTTTAAACTTAATTCCTGGGCAAATTCTATATATTCTTCCGGAGAGATATCT
>JAQUOO010000073.1 GCA_028717055.1 Candidatus Omnitrophota bacterium
GCGATGATCATATTGCGTTGAGGTTTGTTACCTTTGGCTTTACGACCAAAAAGGTACTGGTATTAATGTCAGCGCTGGCTTTATTTTTTGCCTCTTGTGGTATAGCCGTGAGCAAGGCAAGCAACTTAATGGGGATAATTGTAACAATCTTTGTTCTATCGGCAAGTTTTGGAGTTTTTGTAGGATTGCATAAGTTGAAAAAGAATGGCTAAGAAAAAGGTTATTATTTTAGGCGCAGGGCTTACCGGATTAAGCGCTGCCTGGCACCTTCAAAAGAAGAAGATGCCTTGCATGGTTCTTGAAAAAGAAAGATCTATCGGGGGGCTTTGTCGTTCTAAAAAGGTAAACGGCTTTACTTTTGATTGTGATGGGCATATGTTGCATTTTAGGCATCGTTATGTTTTTAATCTGGTAAAAAGCCTGTTAGGCGATAATCTGGTGAAGCATGAGAGAAGCGCCTGGATTAATTTTTATGATAGGCTGATTCGCTATCCTTTTCAGGCTAACCTCTTTGGCTTGCCATTACATATAGGCAGAGAGTGCCTTACGGGCTATCTTAAAGTTCATAAGAATAAGCTTCATAAATATACTAATTTTGAGGATTGGATAAGGTCCACTTTCGGCCACGGAATAGCCAAACATTTTATGATTCCTTATAATTCCAAGTTTTGGACTATTCCCTTAAAACGATTGACTTGCGATTGGCTTCCAGGTTTTATCCCTGTGCCTACCAGAGAGCAGATTGTGCTTGGAGCAAAAAAAGATGTTTCAAAGCAGTTTGGCTATAACGCGAGTTTTTGGTACCCAAGGTCTGGAGGAGTAAACGAATTGCCCAAGGTTTTGGCTTGTGGATTAAAAGATGTTCGGATTGGGTGTCGCGCCAAACGGATAGATTTAAAGAAAAAAGAAATAAGTTTAAGCTCTGGAGATAAGGAAAAGTTTGATTGTTTGATTTCTACTATTCCTTTACCCGAGGTTTCGCGTATTACTCCGGATCTCCCTGTGAGTGTCGCAGTGTTATTTGAGAAGTTGAAATGGAATTCCATTTTTAATCTTAATATCGGTTTGAATCGTCCCGGAAATCATAACAGGCATTGGATTTACTTCTCTGATAATAAGTTGTGTTTTTTCAGGGCAGGTTTTTTCAATAATATCTCATCATCTCTTGTTCCGCGCGGTAAAAGTTCAATGTATATAGAAGTTGCTTACTCTCGGGAAAGGCCGTTAGATAAGAAGCAGATAATAACGAACATCATTAGGGATTTAAAAAGCGTTAACCTGATTTCTTCTTTGGATGAGGTATGCCTTCAGGATATTAACGACATAGAATACGGTTATCCGATCTATGATTTATTGTATAAGCATTCTAGGGACAATGCGGTTGGGTTCCTTGGGGAAAACGGCGTAATTTCTTGCGGTTGTTACGGCTCTTGGAGATATATGTCTATGGAAGATGCAATACAGGATGGAAAGAGGGCAGCAGATGAAGTTAGCAAGTTTTTTTAAAGAAAGAATCCGCAAGCTTTTTTTATGCCGGCGGGTATTTATTGATATGGCTTTGCGACAGTTTAAAGAAAAATATGCCGGTTCCAAACTCGGTTTATGGTGGGCGGTAGTTACACCTTTACTTTTTGCCGCAAGTATCAATTTTGTCTTCATCTCGGTTTTTAATATACAAATGCCTAACTATACTTTATTTGTCCTGGCCGGAATCATCCCTTGGTTTTTTTTCACGAATTCTCTCTCGGAGGCTGCAGGTTCATTTTTGTCTAACTCCTCAATCTTGAGGCAGACTCTTGTTCCTCGAGAGTTCATCCCAATGGCTTCGGTTATGGCAAGCCTTTTGAATTTCGCCATGGGGCTAATCTTTTTGTTGCCATTTTTTATAATCGCCAACATAAAAGTTTTAGCCCTTATACCTTTGTTATCGGCGGTCATATTATTCCACTTTGTTTTTATTACAGGTTTCGCGCTGTTGTTATCCGTCCTCAACGTTTTTATGAAGGATTTACCGCATATCCTGTCGACTTTATTCATGGTTTGGTTTTGGGTTACCCCGGTGTTCTATTCAATAGATATGGCACCTGCTTCTTTCTTATGGGTATGTTTTATAAATCCAATGACTCATTTTGTAGTGATATATAGGGAAATATTGTTTCAAGCCAAGTTTCCCCCTCTTGGCGATTTCTTTATTCTCGGTTTACTGTCCTTGGGATTTTTCTTGATAAGTTACCTTATTTTTATATCAAAAGAGCCCGACTTATTAAAAAGAATATGAAAAGAGTTGAAATCAAGGGAGCTTGGGAAAAATATCTTATAAAATTTATTAATCAAGGCAAGGTTTCTTGGGAGGAAATCTGGGCCCTGGAGGATATAAATCTTGAAATTGATAAAGGGCAAACCGTATGCCTAATCGGCCAGAATGGGTCAGGGAAGACTACTCTTTTGAGGTTGATTGCCGGAATGCTCCTTCCGGATAAAGGGGAAGTCAATACTGATGGCAGGGTTTCTGCTTTGATGGAGCTTGGGGCGGGGTTCAATCCGGAATTTACGGGTAGAGAGAATATTTCGCTTAATGCCAGGATGTATGGATTAAGCGATGAAGCCCTGGCAGGCTCTTTGGCTAAGATTATAGATTTTGCAGATTTGGGTAAATTTATCGATGCCCCAATAAAATATTATTCTCAAGGCATGTTCATGCGTTTAGCCTTTAGCTTGGCAATATTCGTTGAGCCGGATATACTTTTGATTGATGAAGTTTTATCCGTGGGTGACGAAGAGGCGAGGCAAAAATGTATCAAAATGATTTTTGACCTGAAGAATGCGGGTAAAACAATAGTTTTAGTGACTCACGATTTGGATATGGCGGTTAAATTGTGCGATCGAGCCATTCTCATAGAAAAAGGAAGGATTATAAAAGACGGGTTACCCAAGAAAATAATACCTTATTATTTTGAGACTATCGGAGATAAATCTGGAGTTGCTGTTCTTGGTGACGATAAATATAGAATCGTGTTTAATAATGGAAAACTTGGTATTTCCTACGATGATAATCTTGTTAGCAGGGGTTTCGGAGGCTCGCTTTCTTTCTTCTCCCCCTGTGTTAACAGATGGTTATCATCTTCAGATTTGTCCTGGAGGATCCGTAGGTTATCTAAAAATAAAATTGTTGCTGAGGGTAGTTCTGGAAGCCAGACATTGTCTCAGGTATGGACAGTTGAATTGCTTGAAAACCAGCTTAAATGGGATATGGAACTTAAAGAAAGCTTAGCCGCTGATCCTCATATGAATTTATTTTTAAGCCCGGATTATAAAAAACTTTTTACCGCAGATAAAGATATTGATATGCCCGATTTTTCGAATAAGTCAGATTGGCAGGAGTTGTATGCTTCTCGTGATTTTTTGGGTTTTTCTGTTCCGGATCAAAGCGCGAGTCTGCCTTCATTATTGTTTAAAGCAAATGATCGGAGTATTCCATTAAGGGCTTTTAACACAGGTTATACCCAGGAAGCGCGGGTAATGCAGGCCCATTTTGGCGATGGCCGTATTTTTTCGTTCAATATAAGATTTTTTCCTTCTCAGGAAGGCTTTTGAGATTTTGTTTGGATTCTAAAAGAGGCACTGCGCCGGAAGCGTGAGGCGGAAGAGGAGGAGAAAGCGAGGGAACAGAAAGCGAAGGATGAAGAACGAATTTTGGCGCAAACTCTTCAAGCCGGAAATTTCCGTGTTTTTGTGGATGTTGATAGTAAGAAAATAGAGATTTATTTTAAAGAAAGAGAAATTAGTAGTGGAAAAGGAATTTATTCGGATATATATATAGCAGAAGGCGGCATTTGGGTAAATCCTGATTCTGGACAGTGGCAAGTAAAGAGAAACAGTCAGGAAGAATTGAGCTTGTTTCTGGTTTTCCCGGAATTATTTTTTCGCCAGATCTGGGTGTTTAAGGTGATTGGCGATAGAATTATTCTTAAGATATCTTTGGAGACCGATAAGCAGTTTTCAATAATCTCTCAATATTTAAGATTTGAGGTCAGTGATAAATTTAAGGAATGGAAGACAATTTACGAAAAAGGCGATCTTGCTGCCAAACAATATTACAACAATATTGCGCCAATAAGAATAAAAGATAATAAAGTTACAGAGATAATTCTGGAGGCCGGATCCGGCAGTGAAATGACGCCTCCTCTAGGTATTTGTTCTTATTCAGGGTACGGCACAAAAACATTGAGTGTTTTTAAAAAGAAGGAAGCTAACGGTGAGTCCATTTGCGTTAATTATTCGGCCATTATTCCGAGGAATGCGCAGTTAATTTCTCCAGGTAGAGTAGATTTATTTGAGGGAGAGATAGTTTTTAGTGGTGCTATCAGTTTAAGCGAGCCCACAAAGAAAATCGGTGTTCTAAAAAGAGATAATATTGAATTTATTTTTGATTCCGGCAGAGGAAAGATTTTCTTTGATGGTAAAGAATTGACCAAAGACTTGGGAATGTATACTTCTTTGCGTTCAAGCGGAATTTGGTATGATTCGTTTCAGGGGGGGTGGGATTTTGAATGTTTGGATGATTTTAAGATGATAGCTAGAGGAGACTGGCAATGTCTTCCTGTTACGCAAACTTGGATTATAGAATTTTCGAAAGAAGGGTGTATATATTGGAAAGTGCTAATGGATGTTCATGAAGGCGTTGATTTGGAAATCCAGCAATCGAGCGTTATGCTTTCGCCGGAATACAGGATTTGGGAGGTTTCGGGTGTACCCAAAGGGTATTTTTCGCAAGGCCATACTAATGATTATGACATTCTGCCTTTTAGATACTGGAATGGAAAATCGGGAAAAACCGGGCTCAGTGCCTTGGGAGATAAAATACCCAGTGTATGTTTTAAGAACATTCGGAATGAGGAATTTTGTAATGCTATTGTGGAGAATACCGATTCAATTTACCGGGGTAGGCTGCTTCAGTATCAAAAGGAAAACTCGCATAAACTTTTGCCGGATAAATACGACTATTTTGAAGGGGTAATAAAGGTTGAATCTACCGGATAACTATTATAAATTCAAAAGGCATCTGGAGTCTAAAGGGGGATTTTACGCTTTATCCAGAGGATTAAAATATATTTTATTTTTATTTAGGCATGCCGGAGCTTCGTTTCACAGCAGAAATAGTATCGAAAGAGGAAAGCTTAAGTTGGCGTTTACCGGCCGCGGAATTTCAATTTTCTGGGACAATGTTGAAATTACCAAAAATGCCGGGTTAAATTGCGGAATAAAGATATCGGAAATATGGACTGATTCCACGAAGGCAAAGTGGAAGGTTCTGGAGAATGGGCCGGATTTGTTTAAGTTCTTAGTTTGCTTCAGGAAATTTCCCTTAAGACAAATCTGGACATTGAGAGTAGATAGCCAAGAAAAAATATTTTGGCATGTAGATTTAGAAGTAAAATCTTCCATATCAATAGATGAACTGCGTTTTATAAATCAAGTTTGCCCAGTTTATAAGACCTGGCTGTCGGATTATTTGCAAAATTATTTCCCCCGCCTGGACAATTATTGGCATGATTTGAACGATAATGAAGAAGGGCCGGTTTGTCTTGTGGGTTTAAGGCATCCGCGGCAGGCAGATATGCCTAGCTGTTTGGTTTTAGAAACGCAGGATGGTG
>JAQUOO010000074.1 GCA_028717055.1 Candidatus Omnitrophota bacterium
TACCTGAAGGTCAATCCGTCGGAGGCACTGGTGACAAGGTTTAGCGAAGGCGAAATCCGCGTAAAGATAAATGAAAATATCCGCGGCAAAGACGTATTTGTAGTCCAGCCGACCTGTCCGCCCACAAATGAAAACCTGATGGAATTATTGATTATGATGGATGCGATGAGAAGGTCGAGCGCCCAGCGCATAACCGCAGTCATTCCTTATTTTGGTTATGCCAGGCAGGACAGGAAAGACCAGCCGCGCGTGCCGATTACGGCAAAGCTGGTGGCTAACCTGTTGACTGTAGCGGGGGCAAACCGGGTCCTCACTATGGATTTGCACGCCGGGCAGATTCAGGGATTTTTCGACATACCGGTGGACCATCTTTTCTCCATAGGCGTTTTCATAGATTATTTCGATCAGAAAATCAAAGATCTGGTAGTGGTTTCTCCCGACGTAGGAGGCATAAAGATGGCCCGCGCCTACGCCAAAAGAATGGGCGTGCCTTTGGCTATTATCGATAAGCGCAGGGAATCTCCGGAGAAGACCGAGGCTATGCATATTTTAGGCGAGGTTGAAGGCAAGAACGCTATCATCGTCGATGACTTGGTAGCTACCGGCAGTTCGCTGTTTGAAGGGGTTGACGCGCTGAAGAAGGCAGGCGCGAAGAACATATACGCGGCAATCGCGCACGGAGTTTTGTCGGGCCCGGCAATCGAGCGTTTGGATAAAAGCGTAAATTTGAAAGAGCTGGTAATAACAGACAGTATTCCTTTGGATAAAAATAGAGTTCATCCCAAGATTAAAGTTTTAAGCGTAGCTAACCTTTTGGGCGAAGCGATTAAAAGGATACATAACGAAGAATCGGTGAGTTCGCTGTTTGATTAACATTTACTTAAACGGAACAATCATTAATTTCTTGAAAGGATGTAAAAAATGGAAGAATTATTTCTAGATGCGGAAATTAGAGAAGATTTGGGCAGAGGCAAGGTCAAAGATTTAAGGGATAAGGGTTTTGTTCCGGCTGTGGTTTATGCGGATGGCAAGGATGCTTTGGCGCTTAAGCTTTCCCACCGGCAGCTGGTGCAGCTGGTGCATCAACACAGGATCGAAGGCGTTATAATCAATTTAAACATTAAAGATGATAAAAAACAAAAATCCCGGCCCTGCTTGATTAAAGAAATCCAGCATGACCCTGTTCACGGAGAAATAGTCCACGTGGATTTTAACCAGATATCTCTTACCAGGGCAATTAAGGTTAATGTTCCGGTCAGCGCTAAAGGGGATGCTGTCGGAGTTAAGCAGGAGGGCGGTTCGCTGGAGCATGTCCTTTGGGAAGTTGAGATAGAGTGTCTTCCTACGAGTATTCCCAAAGACATCGAGGTAGATATCAGCCAGTTGAAGTTAGGCGAATCCATCCATATTAAAGATATTCTCGTCCCTGCGGGCGTAAAGATTTTAAATGACCCCGGAGCGATTGTTCTGACCGTAATTGCTCCGATGAAAGAAGAAGCCCCGGCTGAAACTCTGGAAGGCGGAGAAAAGCAGGAACCCGAAGTAATCAAAGAGAAGAAGGAAGTGCCGGGAGAAGCCGGAGCTGAAGAAGGAAAAGAAGGCAAGGGCAAAGAAGAGAAGAAGTAGCATAAATAGTTTATACTTGAATGACAAATGACAAAATTCAAAATCCAAAATAAATTCAAAATCCAAATAACAAAGCTCAAAACCAAGGTTTTGTCATTTAGCATTTGTCATTTAGGTTTATTTTGAATTTTGAGTTTTGGTATTTGACATTAATCTCTATTAATGAAATTAATTGTAGGCTTAGGTAATCCGGGAGTTCTTTACAGCGGTTCAAGGCATAATATAGGTTTTCAGGTCGTAAAGCATTTGGCAAGAGCCAAAAAAACAGTTCTTAAAAAAGAAAAAGGGGCAAATGCCTTAAGCGCTAAAGCCAGGTTTGAAGAAACCGATGCGGTTTTAGCCCTGCCGCTTACATTCATGAATTTATCGGGAGAGGCGGTTAAGCTTTTGCTGAAAAAACATAAAGCAGGCTTAGGCGATCTTCTGGTGGTTTGTGATGATTTGGACCTTGAATTCGGCAGGCTTAGGCTGCGCGCAAAAGGTTCATCCGCCGGGCACCGCGGAATCCAGTCGATAATCGGGCATTTGGGCAGCAATGAATTCAGCAGGCTGCGTGTCGGAATAGGCCGGCCCGGAAATCATATCGAGGCGGCGGATTACGTGCTTGAGCATTTTAATAAAAAGGAAAGCGGAGAACTTGCCGGCATAATAAAAAATGCGGCTGAATGCTGTGAGAGTTGGGTTAACGAAGGCTTGGAAAAAAGTATGGGTGAGTTTAATAAAAGAAACAATGTCCAATGTCCAAATCCCAGTGGTGAATGAAATCCCTTGCCTGCCGGACAGGCAATGATTTAATGCCCCAATTGGGAATCGGAATTTGGAAATTGGTAATTTGAAAAGGAGCTAAAAGCATGAATAAATACGAGGCGCTTATAATCGTAAAACCGGATTTATCGGAAGAAAACCGGAAAAATCTTTTTCAGCAGATCGATGAAGCCATAACCAAACATGGCGGGGTTATATCGCAGAGCGGGTTATGGTCCGAGAGGAAGAAGCTTTTTTTCCCGATAAAGAAATATCTGGAAGGCGTTTATTACCTGGCGCTTTTTTCAATAGCGCCGCTGGCCATCAAAGATATTCGCCATGCTTATAATCTGAATGAGGATATCTTAAGAGTGTTGTTTACGAAGCTGGAGCGATAGAAGTTAAAAGTAAAAAGTTTAATGACAAATGACAAAATTCAAAATCCAAAATAAATTCAAAATCAAAATTACAAATGTCAAAACCAAGGTTTTGTCATTGGGCATTTGTCATTTTAATTTATTTTGAATTTTGAGCTTTGGTATTTGTCATTTCAAGTTTGGCCTTTAGCATCATCAGTTTCTTAAGTTTCCGGTTAACTCGCGGGGAAGGGAGAAAAAATGGCTAGTTATAACAAAGTATTATTAATGGGTAATTTGACCAAGGATCCTGAATTACGTTATACCCCTCAAGGAACGGCAGTCGCCAATCTGCGGATGGCGGTTAACCGCAAGTATCGCGATAAGAATCAGGAATTAAAAGAAGAAGTCTGTTTCATTACTGCGGTAGTTTGGAACAAACAGGCTGAAACCTGCAATCAGTATTTGCATAAGGGCAGCTCGTGTTTTGTCGAGGGAAGGCTGCAGTCGCGTTCTTGGGAGGATAATACAGGGGCCAAACGCAGCGTTATCGAAGTCAGGGCGGAACGCGTGCAATTTATGGGGTCAGGCCCGGGCAAACCGCCGGCAGCGGCTCCGGCGCAGGAGCCCGTAGAGGAATTATCGAATGAACCATCTACTGAATCAACATGGCTAGGGGAAAGCGAAGGAGACGCAAATGAAAGTTAAGACAAAAGTTGGCGGTGGCCGCGGCACAAAGGCCAAAACATTGATAAAAGGTAAATATGGGGACAAGAAGCGATCGGCGCATACCGTCGGAAGGAAAAGATTCTGCCGTTTGTGCGTGGATAAAACCAAATCGCTGGATTATAAAGATACGAAAAGGCTGGAAGCTTTTATCAACGAGAGAGGCAAGATAGTTGCCAGCCGGTTATCGGGAAATTGCGCCAAGCATCAAAGAATGGTTGCTGAAGCGATTACCAAGGCCAGATTTATTTCGTTATTGCCATATACAAGGTAAGAATAGTATTACAAAATTCAAAATTAAAAAGGCAAAAGTAAGATTCAAAACCGAAAAGTTTAATAACAAATGACAAAATTCAAAATCCAAAATAAATTCAAAATCAAAATTACAAATGTCAAAACCAAGGTTTTGTCATTGGGCATTTGTCATTTCAATTTATTTTGAGTTTTGAGCTTTGGTCTTTGTCATTTTGAGTTTTGACTTTTAACATCAATAGTTTTATTTTTTAGTTTGTAATTTTACCTTTTTAGTTTATATTTAACCGGTTTCTAGGAGGGTATCCCTATGGAAGTTATATTAGTTAAAGACGTGGATAAAATAGGCAAGGCGGGAAGCGTGGTAAAAGTTAAAGATGGTTTTGCCCGTAATCTTCTGTTGCCTAAAAAATTAGCCATACCGGTTACGCCCGGAAACTTAAAGAAGATTGAGCAGGAGAAGCAGAAAACTCTTCAGGGTTTGGAAGAGAAGAAACAGGAAGCCCTCCTTTTGAAAGAGCGTTTAGAGAAGATGTCTTTGACTATATCGGCCATTGCTCAGGATGAAAAGAGTTTATACGGGAGCGTCGCGGCGCAAGATATTTCCAATGCCCTCAAAGAAGAAGGCTTGGAAGTAGAAAAGAACATTATAATCCTGTCCGAACCGATTAAAGCGCTTGGTATTTATGAGGTGGACGTAAAATTGCACCCGGAAATTCAGGCAAAACTGAAAGTCTGGATAGTCAAAAAATAAGTTAAAAGTAAAAAGTTAAGACTAGAAGGCAAAACCAAAAGTTTAATGACAAAATTCAAAACCCAAAATAAATCCAAAATTCAAATGTCAAAATCCAAAACCAGGGTTTTGTCATTTGGTATTTGTCATTTGTGCTTATTTTGAATTTTGAGCTTTGACATTTGTCATTAACAGCTTTCCTTTCTGACTTGTAATTTAGTTTAAAAAAATGGCAGATATGAATTTAGATAAAGTTCCTCCGCAGAATCTGGAAGCCGAAATGGCGGTATTAGGCTCGATGCTGCTGGATGAAGAAGCCATCGCCACTGCCGTAGAAACCCTCGACAGGAATTTCTTTTACAAAGACAGCCACCAAAGAATTTTCCAAGTCATATCCGACCTTTACGCCGCCAATAAAGCGGTGGATTTAATCACCTTGACCAATGCTTTAAAAAGCGATGGTTCGCTCGATTCGATAGGCGGAGTAAGTTATCTTACGTCTTTGGCCAATTCCGTCCCTACCTCGGCCAATATCGGGCACTATGTTTCGATAGTCAAGGAAAAAAGTATTCTGAGGTCTTTAATCAATAGCGCTACGAAAATCGTTTCGTTTTGTTATGAGAGCGACGGAAATGTAAGCGAAGTCGTGGATAACGCCGAAAAGCTGATTTTTGATATCAGCGAAAGGAAGGCCCAGGGGTCATATGTGCACCTTAAGGAAATCGTAAAAGACAGTATCGAGACGATAGATATCTTGTACAGGAAGAAGGCCCATGTTACGGGTATTCCTACCGGCTTTATAGATTTTGATATCAAGACTGCGGGATTGCAGAATTCCGATTTGATTATAGTTGCCGGCAGGCCTTCGATGGGGAAGAGCTCGCTTGCCTTGGGTATGGTTGAGCACGCAGGCATAGTGGAAAAGATACCCACCGCAATTTTTAGCTTGGAAATGTCCAAGGAACAGCTTGTCCAAAGGATGCTTTGTTCGCATGCCAGAGTTGACGCGCAAAAGGTGCGCACTGGCTATTTGGCCACTTCGGATTGGCCGCGCCTGACCGCTGCGGCAGGGAAACTTTCCGAAGCCCCGATATTTATAGACGATACTCCCGGGATATCGGTAATGGAATTACGCG
>JAQUOO010000075.1 GCA_028717055.1 Candidatus Omnitrophota bacterium
AGCTACGCGTTTGGATTCTTCCGGAATTTCCAAGGCTTATAATGGATCCGAAAATGATCCTTACCATAATACTTCTCTTTCGACAAAGCTTGGTTATAAGATATTTGATAACGCTAAGCTAAGTTTGACGGTTAATTATGTTGATGCCTTGACAGGTGTTGACTACGATGCTAACCAGGATCTATCTAATTATACTTCCTGGTCGAAAGATCTTGCCGCTAAATTCGCGTTTGATCAAGCTATAAATTCCTGGTGGGCGCATATTTTGTCATTCTCATACCACGATATACGCAGGAAAGACAAGCAGGAGTGGGATCCGGTTTATGGGTATATCAATGACTGGTATAAGGGGAACAATAAAAAATTCGAATGGCAGAATAATATTTCCCCTGTAAAATGGAATATCCTTACTGCCGGGCTTGAGTATGAAGATGAAAGCGGCTCATCCTATTACGAATCAGACGGTGCGTATGGCCCTTATTCAAATAAACAGGACAGAAAAAGCATTGATAATATGGGGTATTATTTTCAGGACCAATTAAAGATTTGGGATAGGCTTTTCATCACTCCAGGAGTTAGAATTGACGATCATGAGATTTTTGGGACTGAAACTACCTACAAAATATCCACAGCTTTCCTTATTGCCGAAACAGGCACCCGCCTTAAGGGAAATTGGGGCACAGGATTTAAAGCGCCGACTCTTTATCAACTATATGATCCGACATACGGCAATGTAAATTTAAAAGCGGAAGAGAGCAAGAGTTACGATTTTGGCTTTGAACAGAATTTTTTCAAAGATAAATTGTCTTTTGATCTGACGTATTTCCATAACGATTTCAGGAATATGCTAGATATTTCTAATTCAGAATATCTTAATGTAGGTAAGTCTATAACCAAGGGTTTTGAAGTCGGAGCAAAGATTAAACCGTTGGAAAACCTCACTTTTGGAGCTAATTTTACCTATACTGATACCGAAGATAAAGAAACTGGTTTGGAATTGTTAAGGCGGCCTAAAAGACAGGCCAATTTTGATATTAATTGGGGTTTCCTGCCTAAAGCCAATCTTAATTTGGGCGTAAATTACGTAGGCGCCCGTAAGGACGCAACCTGGGATGCTTCTTACAATAAGACTGTCATTACTCAGAAAGCTTACGCTATAGTGCGTATGGCAGCCTCTTACGATATAACCAAGCACTTCCAGGTTTTTGGCAGAGTTGAAAACCTTTTTGATAAAGAATACCAGGAAGTTTACGGTTATGGGACTTTAGGCCGTTCATTCTACGCGGGAATAAAGGGTAGTTTCTAAAAGTAACAGGAGGGAGAGGATAAGTTTCCTCTCCCTCTATAGTCAGGAGGCGATATGTTCGATTTGTTTTTAAAAGGCGGCCCTTTAATGTGGCCGATATTGGCCTGTTCAATAGTATCAGTTGCTATTATTATAGAACGTTATTATTGTTTCTACCGCGCAAGAACAAAGTTTCCTAATATTGTTCCTCGGGTAAAAGCTTTGTTAAGAGACGGTAAAGCAAATGAAGTTCTGAAGTTTTGTGAAAGGACGCCCGGGCCCATTGCGCATATTCTGGCTGTTGGAATTCATGTCCGTGATAGGAGTCTGGAGGAAAAAGAAAAATTAATTTCTCGCGCCGGTTCTAAAATAATCCGTCAGTTGGAAAAGTATCTGCGTGGTTTGGGAGTCATTATAAATGCTTCTACGTTGCTTGGATTGTTGGGTACGGTTACAGGCATGATCAAGGCTTTTATGAAGATTCAGGAGCTTGGAGGAAGGGTAGATGCTTCGGTGCTGGCTGGAGGCATCTGGGAGGCTTTAATTACTACTGCGGCAGGTTTGTTTGTTGCCATCCCGACTATGGTTGCTTACCATTATTTTGAGGGAAAGGTTGATAACATCAGCGCCCAAATGAAAGATGCGGCCGCGGAATTATTGGAGGCATAATGGAATTTGAAGGGAGAAAAAAAATAAATACCGATTTGAATATCGCTCCTTTAATCGATGTTGTTTTTCAGCTTCTTTTGTTTTTTATGCTTACCGCGAATTTTATCACCCAACCGGGGATAAAATTGGCCTTGCCTGCAGCGGTTTCTGCCCAGCCTCAGCAGGAAGAGGGTCTTACAGTTTTTATTACTAAAGATAATGAATTGTATTTGAACCAGGCAAGAGTATCCCTAGAAGATCTTCCGGGTAGGTTAAAATCCGGCATGATTACGGTTAAAAAGAAAACAGTTGTCATTAAGGCGGATGAGAAAATTAATTTTGGGTTTGCGGTAAAAGTTATGGATATTGCAAAATTAGCCGAAGCTCAAGGGTTGGTTATTTCAACTACGAAGGAAGAAGATGCTAGGTAATAAAGTGATGAGTGCGGCCTTTTTGATATCTTTTGCCGGGCATTGTTTGTTTTTGGGGGTTCCGGGAATTAAGCCGCGCCTGTCACCCGAGACTAAGAAAACGGAAGACAAGGATAATATTAAGCTTAGTCTTAGAATGGAAAAGCCCGCGCTTCTACCGAAGATAAATAATATGGGACAGGAAAAGAAGTTTAGAGAAATAAAGCAAGAACAGGAACAGGCAAAGCCGAAGATAAGGCCGTTACCGGAAAAAGAGGCAGTTGTGCAGCAACTTTCCCAGGAGCGTGTTGAGGAAAAAATAGATATAATCAGCCCGCAGAAGGAGGCAATGCTGCGTTATCAGGATATGGTAAAGCAAAGAATCGAACAGGCAAGGATGTATCCGTTGTGGGCCAAGAAACAGGGAATCGAGGGGATAGCGTATTTGTATTTTATCGTTTTACCCAACGGCTACGGGCAGG
This sequence comes from Candidatus Omnitrophota bacterium, assembly GCA_028717055.1. Classification (GTDB taxonomy): domain Bacteria; phylum Omnitrophota; class Gorgyraeia; order Gygaellales; family Profunditerraquicolaceae; genus UBA6233. The sequence continues at coordinate 2,826 of JAQUOO010000075.1, forward strand.
GTGTTAAATTGGTTCGTTCATCCGGATCAAGCGTCCTGGATGAGGAGGCGCTTGCCACCGTAAAAAGAGCAAGTCCTTTTCCTCCGGCGCCCAAAGAAATAAGTAGTTCTTCGGTCAGCATGGAAGTTGCGATTGTTTTTTCCTTGAATAATAAAAAGAAGTAAAAGCTGCAAGCGGAATAGCTTATAAAAAGAGAGGTTTGAAGATGAAGACTTATGCTTATGGGTTCCCAAGGCTTGGCAGTAAGAGAGAGTATAAAAAGGCAATAGAGGGTTTTTGGAAAGAAAAAGTCAGTAAAGAGGATGCCGTCGGCGCCTTGACCAACATCCAGAAAGAAAACATCAAAACATATAAAAAAAATATAGACGTGTTTCCTGATGGAGAAATGTCCTTTTATGATCCTATGCTGGATATAGCCATATTATGCGGCCTATATGACCCAAAGAATTTAAGCGAATATTACGAACTCTGCCGCGGTTTAAATGCCTTGGAGATGACAAAGTGGTTTAATACAAATTATCATTATCTGGTTACCGATTTTAGCGCGATAAAAAACCTTTCTTTTAGACCTAATGATAAGAATATCGCGCTTCAGTTTAAACAAGTTAAATTCCCGCAATTTATAGGCCCCTTTACTTTTCTGAAACTGTCCAAAGGAATCAAGAAAAAAGATTTCAAGGTTTTTTTTATCGCGTTAGTGAAAGTTTACAAAGATATTTTAGCTAATTATAAAAAGGCGCAGATTGATGAACCGGCATTTGTCATGGATTTGGAAAGGGATGAAATTGAGCTTATAAGAGAAGGGTATGATTTGCTTGGGGATTCTGGATGCAAAATAATCCTTATGACTTATTACGGCTCGGTGGATTTTATGGAGGATTTATTAGTCCTGCCGGTTTCGGCAATAGGGCTGGATTTTGCGCGCGGAAAGGCAAGTTACGAGTATATCCTGAAAAACGGATTTCCTAAGGACAAGACGCTTATAGCCGGTTTGGTGGATGGGCGCAATATCTGGAAAAATGACTTCGATATTTCCGTTGCCAGGTTGAAAATGCTTTCGGAAAAAGCGGCTAAGCTTTTGATTTCTAATGCCGCGCCTCTGTATCATCTTCCGGTTTCCTTATCTGTCGAGCAGAAGCTTGATGATAATTTAAAAGAATGTTTAGCATTTGCTGAAGAGAAACTGGCTGAGATAAAAGTGATCAGTGAATGTTTTGAAGGCAAGAGGAAGATCCCTAAAAAGACCGAATTAGGAAGTTACGGCAGGGATGAAGCGGTTAGTAAAAGAATAGATTCTCTTAGGCCGGAAGATTTTATCAAGAAGATTCAGTTTGAGCAAAGAAGGAAAAGGCATGATTCATTGTTGAGATTGCCGTTATTTCCCACGACAACCATAGGCAGTTACCCGCAAACACCCGAAGTAAGAAATGAAAGGGCGGCTTACTTGGGAGCGCGGGTATCACTTGCAGGGTATAAAAGATATATCCAGGGTGAAATCGATAAATTGATAAAATTTCAGGAAGATTTAGGGTTGGATGTTTTAGTGCATGGAGAATTCGAGAGGACGGATATGGTTGAGTTCTTTGCGCAAAAACTTTCCGGTATCGCCACAACCCAAAATAGCTGGGTGATATCTTATGGAACCCGGGTTTACCGTCCGCCGATTATTTTTGGCGATATAAGCAGGCCGAGCCCTATGACGCTTGATGAGATTCAGTACGCTCAAGCAAAAACAAATAAGCCGGTCAAGGGGATGTTGACTGGAGCGGTTACGATTATCGCCTGGAGCTATTGCCGCGAAGATATCCCTTTACCGGATGTTGCCTTTCAAATTTCTTTAGCCTTAAAAGATGAAATTCTCGATTATGAAAAGGCGGGGATTAAGATAGTGCAGGTAGATGAAGCCGCATTCCGCGAGAAGGCCCCGATCAAAAAATGTGATTGGGAAGAGTATTTTGACTGGGCGGTTAAGTCTTTTAATTTGGCGACAAATACCAATCCTGATACGCAAATACATACTCATATGTGTTATTCTGAGTTCGGCGAGATTATTGATTACATCAACCGGATGGATTTCGACGTCATCTCTATTGAGGCATCCAGAAGCAAGGGGGATATCATCAGGTCTTTTGAAGGAATTGATTTTAAACGCCAGATCGGGCTTGGAGTGTGGGATATTCATTCTCCCGTTGTTCCTGTCGTAGAGCAAATGCTGGATATCGTCAGAAGGTCTTTGCAGAGAATCCCGAAAGAAAACTTTTGGCTTAATCCCGACTGCGGGCTTAAGACGCGGGATTGGCCAGAGACTATAGCGGCGTTGCAAAATCTTGTGGAGGCGGCAGGAAAAATCAGGTGTGCCGGCAATAAGGCGAATGAGAATTGACAATCGGAGGGGCTATGGAAATATCCATTAAGGAAGGTTTTAAAGAAATAGTTAAAAGAGACGGCGAAAAGGCCAGCTTTAACGCCCGCAAGATAACCGATGCCATTGCCAAAGCCGGCAAGGTAACCGGCGAATTTCAGGAAGATACGGCAAAGATGCTTACCATCAAATCAGGCGCTTCGATGATCACTGTTACTCGCACAGAAGTATCTCGTGATATGAAGCATGGGACCATTTTCATCAGTGTTTTACCTGAAAGCAAGGAAGATGCTGCAATCAACTTTGCAAAGCGTAT
>JAQUOO010000076.1 GCA_028717055.1 Candidatus Omnitrophota bacterium
AAGCCGGCACACGGTTACGGATATAATCCGCAATCCCTTCCCATTGCCCGGGTTTAAATCCGCCGTAAATCAAGGGAGCGCGCACGGCGAAATTCACCGCATAAATGGCCGAAAGATAATCTTCGCCCAAAGGAACAACATAATTTTCTAAACCTAATTCCAGGCTTTTACTTTCCAGCTGCTTTTGCAGGGTGTTACCTTTAATATTACCGGCTAACAGGCTTACGACGCTCTTGGACTGGAAATTACGGATTAGTTCTACAGCTGCATCTTCATTTTTTGCCGGACCCAAGATTACCGCGATACCGGTTATCCTCCCATCAACTAACTGCAAACCCAAAGAACGCAGTATTTTATCCGGAATAAAACCGATTCCGGACTTAGGATGTTGCCGGTTCATCACCGCCAAACCCGCCAAAATCTCCTCACAAAGCAAAGTAGCCAAACCTTTATTTAAAATACCTCCTAAACAAGAAATGCCCAAACCGGTTTTGGTTACACTGCCCTTACTAAAGGATTTTATTTCTTCAAACGCCAAAGATAAATCTTCTAATGTTTTAACTTCAATATTAAGCAAAGCGTTTATTAAAGGAAAATGATAATTCGTTTCCGGAAAAGAAATTGGAGCCCGCTTTCCCGACTTTGCAATCACCCCACCCAAAGATTCCCCGGCAAGACGCAATGCCGCCGCTTCTCCCTTTTTACCTGATTGCTTTAAGATGTCCGGCATATTTCTCCTTGCGCCTGCCTAACAATATTATCCGCAAGCATCATACTGACCACGACGCTATCCTTACCGGTTATGCTTCCGCAGGCAAAGATATTTTTTACCGTAGTTTGCATACAACCGTCGATAATTACAAGGCCGTCTTTTACGGCTACTTGAGTATTCTTCAAGAATTCTATGTTTGATTTATAATTGTCCATAAATAATACGGCGGAAATTGCGATAGCCTTACCGTTACCCAGCTTTACCGCTTGCGCCTCTCCCTCGCCGATTATTTCCTGGATAGAATCATTGATTACTTCTACATTCTTGTGGACTAACCCGGGGTCAAAAGCCCTGCGGGACAAAAGCTTTACCTCAACCTTATATTTTTCAGTAATTGCCTCAGCTATCTTTAACGCAAAAACATCCGCTCCAACTATACAAACCGGCTCCGCAATGTAACGCTTAAGAAACTCTTTCACATCATCTAAGGTATACAGACGATAAACCCCGTCTTTCCTTACCCCAGGGATATCCGGCAACACCGGCCCTTGCCCGGTAGCAACCACTAATAAATCATAGTTAATGCTCCCCCTGTCTTTAAAGTAAACCAGCCTCTTCTCTGCATTAAGTATCGAGGCTTTTTTACTTTTCAGGAAATTAATCTTATGCTTTGCGTAAAAGTCTTCGCCGCACAAAAATATGTCATTTGCAGATACGACGCCACTGATGAAATCGGCAAGCTTAAGATGGTCATAGGCGGGATAGTTTTCCTCGCTAACAAGGGTGATATTACTGTTACTCAACCTCTCCCTTAAACGCAAGGCGACTGCATGGCTGGAAACCGTTGCTCCGATAATAACTATATTGCTCATAACCCTGAAGCCTCTAAAACTAACGGCACAACCTTATTCCAGCCAATAGGCATAATATGGATTCCATTGCACATGGGCCTTAGTTCTTTAATCAGGCCCGAGGCGATTTCTACTGATTGAGCTGTTTTATCTTTCGCTTCTTCCATATCTTTAATCAGATTATCCGGAACAAAAACTCCGGCAACATTCTCGTTCATATAACGGGCCATACCGGCTGATTTTAATAAAACAACTCCGGCAATAATCTTGGTTTTTAAATGCTTGGTTTTACTCAGGAAATTCTCGAATATTTTTACGTCGTAAACTGCCTGTGTCTGAAAAAACTCCGCGCCGGCAGCGATTTTCTTTTCCATCTTTAAAATCTGCGGTTCTAAAGGATCAGCGCCGGGGTTAACCACAGCACCCATACAGAATTTCGGCGCTCTTCCGATTAATTTATTCCCCTTCATATCGCTTCCTTCTTGAAGCTTCTTTATTACCTGCAACAACTGCACTGAATCTAAATCAAAAACAGGCTTGGCTTCCGGATGATCTCCCAATGCCGGATGGTCTCCGGTTAAAATCAAAAGGTTTTCAATGCCTAAAGCCGCTGCGGATAAAATATCTGACTGCAAGGCAAGGCGATTCCTGTCGCGACAGGTTAACTGATATATCGGCTCGAAACCGCGCTGTTTAAGAAGAGAACAAACCGCCAATGACCCAAGCCGCATCACCGAACTCTGCAGGTCTGTAACATTAATGGCATCAACGTGGGAATGGATTAATTCTACATCCTCCAGAAGCTGCCTGACCTCGATTCCCTTAGGAGGGCCGATCTCCGAAGTCACCATAAACTTGCCTGATTGTAATTTTTCTTTGAAAATCATATTTACCATTTCTTAAAAATAAAGAAAACCGCCAGAATGATCAACCCGAATCCTACTGCGTAGTTCCAGCGAAACTCTTCTTTCAGATAAAACAGCGAGAAAACTGTAAAAACAACCAAAGTTATTACTTCCTGTATTGTCTTTAACTGCGCCGCTGAATAACGGTAATGCCCGATTCTGTTTGCGGGAACCTGAAAACAATATTCCGCAAAGGCAATCAGCCAGCTGATCAAAACCACAATCCAAAGCGGAGAATTCTTATATTTAAGATGGCCATACCAGGCAAAGGTCATAAACACATTCGATACAGTCAATAAAATTACGGTTTTCATCTATTGCCGCTGCGATTTCGCCGCCTCAATCAAGTTACGCATAAGCATAGTAACGGTAAGCGGGCCGACTCCTCCGGGAACAGGCGTAATAAACGCAGCGCGCTTTTCTGCTTCCTCAAACTCTACATCACCGACAATTTTATCTCCGACCTTGTTTATCCCTGCATCTATAACCACAGCGCCTTCTTGAATCCAGCCGCCTTTGATTAATCCGGCTTTGCCTACCGCCACAACCAAAATCTCTGCAGCCCTCACATGCCCTTGCAGTTTATGGGCTTTGCTTGTTCCAATATGGGTTACCGTAACTGTCGCGAATTTGTCCAGCAACAAAAGCGCTAAAGGTTTTCCCACTATCTCGCTATGCCCCACGACCACAACTTCCTTGCCGTATAAATCGGTTCCGCTGGAATTAATCAACTCCATTATGCTGGCCGCGGTGCAGGGAATAAGGCCGGATTTTCCGAATAATATTTTCCCGATATTTGCCGGGTGCATACCTTCAATATCCTTCTCCGGCAGAATAAACTGGCTTATCTTCTTATAATCGACTGCCGCCGGAAGAGGCATTTGGACAATAATACCATTGACCATTTTATCCGAGTTTAACTTAAGGATAAGCTCGACCAAAGCGCCCTCTGCGGCATCTTGCGGCAGTTTCAACAGGCGGTATTCTATTCCTAAATTCTCGGCCGCCTTGCTTTGAGATCTAACATAACTGGTTGCTCCAGCATTTTCTCCAACCATAATACTGGCTAAAACCGGTTTAGGCTTAAGAGACTGGACTTGCTTCTTAAGCTCTTCTTTTATTTTCTCGGCAATCGGATTACCCTCTAATAACTTTGCCAACTTTCTCCTCCATAGCCAATCTAATCTTTTTGACCAATTTACCCTTCCGGTCCAATTCTTTTCTGATTGCCCGCGTTAATTTTCTATCATCAAGTGTTTTTAAATTGATTTCGACGTTAACATAAGCGCTTGAGAAACTACTTTCCAGAAAAACAGCGGCCACCGCCACGTCGCTAACCAAATTAATATTACCCTTTTTCAAAAGCGGAGGGCATAGCTTAATCCCTTCACAGCAAAGGCGGGCGACCATAAAAGGAGTATTTAACGCATCCCGCGGATTCTTACTCTGATAAGCAATAACATCAAGGTCAGTTAGTCTTAAGAATTCTTCCTTTAGCCTCTCGGATTTATAAAGGATACCCTTAAGCTCATTGCCATATTTGTCATATTTTGGCTTGCCCAGGGTAAAATTAACCACCATGCTAATCAAGGCGGCTCCCATCGCCGCGCCAAATGCGGCAGCTGAACCGCCCCCGGGGGCTGCAAGCCTTGCCGCTAAATCATCCAGATATTTTTTTAATGACTGGTCTCTGTACATTTTAATAGGTGAACCTTTCGCCTAGCTCAAACGCATTCTTGATCAGAGTTATTTTTTGTTCCGGAGCGGAACAATCAAACGACACCACATCAAACCTTGCGCTCTTATCCAGTAACCTATTTTCTTTCAAGAAATTTAAGGCCACCTTGGAAATTTGCGCCTGTTTTCTCAAGGAAACAGCTTCGAATCCCTGCCCGTATTTATCGTTGGAGCGGCCTTTCACCTCCACAAAACAAAAAACATCTTTGTCTTTGGCAATAATGTCCACTTCCCCCAATTTGGTTCTATAATTCCTGCGCAAAATCTTGTAACCGCTGGCTTTGAGAAAACCTTCGGCTTTGTCTTCGGATAAAACCCCTAAATTCAAAGCAACTTTAGGCATAATGGAAACTCTTCCGGTGAATTACCGACGGCCCAATCCGGCTAAGGATTTCCCTGTGTTTACGCGTCGGATATCCCTTATGCTGAGCAAAACCGTATTCCGGATAAACTGAATCATACTCCTGCATAATCCGGTCGCGGGTAACTTTGGCCAATATCGAGGCAGCCGCTATGCTTTTGGATTTAGCGTCGCCTTTAATAATGTCGGTAGATGGCCAATCCAGTTCAAGATACATATTCCCGTCAACAATCACATGAATATTCAAAAGATTAAGGCCTTCTATTTTTTTTGTCAAAGCAACAACAGCTTCCTGCATTGCCAGGCGTGAGGCTTGCAAAATATTGATGCGGTCGATTGTTTTCTCGCTGACTACACTTATGCCGAATATCGATTTTCTGATGATTTCTTCAAAAGCCTTTTGGCGGATATTAAAGTTTAATTTTTTGGAATCGTCGATGCGGTTTTCGAAATTTACACTCTTAAGAGCGACTGCTGCTGCTACCACCGGTCCGGCAAGCGGCCCCCTTCCGGCTTCATCTACCCCGATAATTAAATCGCTTCCCCTGCCTTTAAGTAAACGTTCGTAATAAAACAAATCCGGATTATTCTTCTTACTTGCTTTCAATCTTGGTGGCGCGCTTGCCAACTTTACCTCTTAGGTAATAAAGCTTAGCTCTTTTTACCTTGCCGGAACGGATGAGCTCGATGCGTTCGATACTTGGCGAATAAAGAGGGAAAACGCGTTCAATCCCCTCTCCGTAAGAAACCTTGCGCACCGTAAAATGTTCCCTTGCGCCTGAACCTTCTTTAGAGATAACCACGCCTTCAAAAGGATGCAGACGGAATTTATCCGGGCCTTCGGGAATCCGGGTTAAGACTTTAACCGTATCTCCGACACCGAATTTAGGCATATCTTTTTTGACG
>JAQUOO010000077.1 GCA_028717055.1 Candidatus Omnitrophota bacterium
ACGCAAACCGGCTTTCTGGTATATTGTTTAATCAGGCCGATGTTCTTACGGATATCTCCGGAGAGATTACGGCGCTCACCTGTAACGCCGGTTAGTGAAACATAATAGATGAATCCGCTGGAAATTCTCGAGATAAGCTTTATCCTTTTTGCGCTGCTGGTCGGAGAAAGAAAAAATATTGTGTCTAATCCCGCTACCCTGGCTGCCTGGATAAAGCTCTTTCCCTCTTCCGGAGGCAGATCCGGGACAATTAAACCGTCTACCCCAGAGGCCTTGGCCTTGGTTATGAATTGTTTTTCCGGAAAACAAAATATCGGATTGTAATAAGTCATAAGGCAAATTGGCATATCCACTTTCTTACGCGCCTTCTTGACCAATTTCAATATATCAACCAGATGCGTATTCTTCCTAAGGGCCTCCTGGGAAGCTTCCTGGATCACCGGGCCATCAGCCATCGGGTCGGAAAAAGGAACGCCTAACTCTAAAATATCCACTCCGGCTCTATCTAGTTCATAGATAAGCTTTTCAGTTACAGCCAGATTCGGATAACCGGCAGTAATAAAAGCTATAAATGCATTCTTTTTGCTTTTTTTTAATTCTTTGAATTTCTCATCTATCCTATTCATTTTTTTGTTTTTCCTGCATGCTATCCTGCTGCCTACTGCCTACTACTATACCTAGATCTTTATCCCCTCTGCCGGAAAGACAAACTACAACAGTCGATTTCCTGCTGATTTTTCCAGCTAACTTCTTTAAATACGCGATAGCGTGAGATGATTCCAAAGCCGGAATTATTCCCTCTAGCCTGGAGAGTAGATTAAATCCCTCCAAGGCTTCTTGATCATTAACTGAAACATATAGGGCCCGCCCGATTTTCTTGTAATAAGCGTGTTCCGGGCCAACACCCGGATAATCAAGCCCGGCGGAAATCGAATGAGTAGAATTAACCTGGCCGAACTTATCTTCCAGGAGCCCTGACTTCGATCCATGTAAAACACCAATATCGCCATTTACCAGCGTAGCCGCATGATTACCGGCGGATAAGCCTTTGCCCCCTGCTTCTACTCCGATAAACTTAACTTTTTTATGGTTAAAAAATGGATAGAATAACCCGAGGGCGTTGCTTCCCCCGCCAACGCAAGCAACTAAATAATCCGGCAAATCAATCCCTTTTTTCTTGAGTTGGAGCCCGGCTTCCTTGCCGATAACCGACTGAAAATCTCTCACCAGGGCAGGATAGGGATGCGGCCCGGCAACGGTCCCGATTATGTAATGCGTATCGCGCACATTAGTTACCCAGTCGCGCAGCGCTTCGGTCATTGCGTCTTTTAAGGTCTTGGAACCGCTTTTTACCGGAATCACCCTTGCCCCCAATAATTGCATACGAAAAACATTCGGCGCTTGTCGAGACATGTCTTCTTGGCCCATATAGATATCGCACTTTAGCCCAAAAAGAGCGGCAACTGTAGCGGTAGCAACGCCATGCTGGCCTGCGCCGGTTTCAGCGATTACCCTGGGCTTTTTCATCCGCAAACAGAGAAGAGCTTGCCCTAAAGTATTGTTAATTTTATGTGCGCCCGAATGCAAGAGGTCCTCTCTCTTAAGATATATTTTATCAATACCAAAATAACTGCTTAGCTTCCTGGCTAGATATAAAGGCGTGGGCCTTCCGGCGTATTCATTTAAATAATAAGCTAGTTCGGCATGAAATTTTTTATCCCTCCTGGCCTTTTTATATTCTTTTTCCAGCTCATCAAGAGCAAAAATAAGAGTCTCTGGCACAAACCTGCCGCCAAATTCCGCAAAATGCCCGAATTTATCCGGTAAATTCTTCATTTATAAAGTAATCCTCTCCCAGAATATCTTTACGCCTTCGATCAGGTCATTCCATATCGGCCCGCCCAGGCTAGGAGCGGGAAACGCCTGCGTATTATGGCCTAAAGGGTAAAATACTGAAAAAAATATAGTTTTGATTAGAACAAAGGCTAAAGCCGCAAAAATATTTATAAATATTATAAACGCAACAAAACCAATCAGGCAGCCCAAAAGGCAATTAACCCATTTCTTCTTTTTCCTTAAAAACTCTCCGCAATGCTTGCATTTTAACGCTTCATCCTGGATTTCTTCGGCGCAAAACGGGCATTTTTTCATTTGGCCGCCTCAATAAACTTTAGAATCTTTTGACGATTCTTTTTGCCGGGTTTATGCTCCACGGAACTGGAAACATCCAGCCAATCCGGCTGAAGTTTATTTATAGCGCTTTTTACATTCGCGCGGGTTAACCCTCCGGACAAAAAAACCTGACCCTTTATTTTATCCATATTCTTCAATAAATTCCAGTTAAACTTTTTTCCTGTGCCGCCGGCTTTATTCTCAGAAAAAGTATCGAACAGATAACCAAAAACCCTATATTTCATTATCTCTTCTGAATTAATCTCTTTTTTAACCCGAAAAGCCTTGATAACTTTGTAGCCCTTGAATTTCTTGCAATACTCAGATGATTCGCTGCCATGAAATTGCAGCATATCCAGATTGCAAAGCCTGGCTATCTTCTTTACTGTTTTTTCCTTTGCATCGACAAAGACACCGGCTTTGAGAATTTCTTCAGGAAGGATACGCGAAATATTCCTTGCCTTTGACGGATCAATGTAACGGGGGCTTTTTTTGTAGAATACAAAACCTATGGCGCCGGCTCCGCTGAAAAAACTGGCTAACGCGTCTTCCAAATTCGTTATCCCGCATATCTTTACTTTAACCATACAAAAACCATTACCATCCCATCAACTCTTCAACTTTGCCGGCAATGTTTTCTGCCCGCATAAAGACCGTACCGGCCAAAACCGCATTGACTCCTAAAATCTTCAGAAACAAAATATCCTGGTAAGTCTTCAATCCGCTTTCTACCACTACAGTCTTATCCCTAGGAATCAAGGTATACAATCTTTCGGTGGTCTTAAGGTCAACTTCAAGAGTCCGCAGATTGCGGTTATTTATCCCGAGAAGCGAAATCCCCTTTAGTTTCAACACCTTCTTTAATTCTTTTTCGTCATGGACCTCAATCAAGGCATCCATACCTAACTCGCCAGCTAAAGCTGCGAACTCAATTATCTGGCCCTGCGTAAGTAACCCGGCTATAAGCAGTATGGCGTCGGCACCGTAAAAACGGGATTCGTAAACCTGATACGAATCGATTATAAAATCTTTTCGCAATACGGGAAGCTCAACGGTATTTTTTATCTCATTGATATACGCAAGGCTCCCTTGAAAATAATCCTCTTCGGTTAAAACCGATATAGCCTGCACTCCGGCATCCTGATAGGCCCGGGCGATATCCATATAATTGAAATCCTGACGAATCACCCCTTCGGAAGGCGATGCCTTCTTTATCTCGGCAATCAGAGAAATTTGGCGGGGTTTATTTATAGCTTCAATAAACTTGCGCGCCGGAGCAACGCTTTGCGCCTTAACCTTTAATTCTTCTTCGGGAAACTGCTGTTTGGCCAAAATCAAACGTTCATTTTTTTTCGCGATAATTTCTTTTAAAATATCCGTCTTTGCCATTACCTCGAATACTCCTTTAACAATTCCAGCTTTCTTAACGCTGCTTTACTATCTATCGACTGGGCGGCCAATTTTACCCCTTCCTTAATCGAAACGGCTTTATCTGCGGCATATATAGCGCACCCGGCATTCAACAATACTATATCGTGCCTAAAACCGTCTTTGCCATCCAGAATACCCTGGACTATCTGCACATTATCAAATAAACTCCCGCCGGACAAGTCTTCGATACGAGCGCGCTTAAATCCGAAATCCTCCGGGGCTATTTCATAGTTTCTTATCTCGCCGCGATTCAACTCGGAAACAAAGGTTTTGCCTGTATTAGTAACTTCATCCAAACCATCGCTTCCATGCACGACTAAAACGTGTTTAGAACCCAGATTATTCAAGACGCGCGCAAGAATAGGAACCCACTTAGCGGAATAAACTCCGATCAGCTGATTTGTGGCCCGGGCAGGATTAGTGAGCGGGCCAAGAATATTAAAAATTGTTTTTCCGGCAATCTGCTTACGCGCAGGCATCACGTTTTTCATAGCCCGGTGCATATTCGGAGCAAACAAAAAAGCGATTCCTATTTCTTCTAAGCTTTTTTTGATTTTATCCCTATCCATATTTATGTTTACGCCCAAAGCCTCCAAAATATCCGCGCTTCCGCAAATACTCGAAACAGAACGATTACCGTGTTTGGCCACTACAACCCCTGCGCCTGAAGCTACAAAAGCGCTGACGGTTGAAATATTGAACGTGCCCAATTTATCCCCGCCTGTGCCGCAAGTATCCAGTATATTTGACTTATCCACCAGTATCGGATCAACATATTTCAGCATTGCTTCAGCCGCAACGGTAATCTCCTCGACCGTTTCTCCCTTGATATTTAAATAGGTAAGAAATTCGACGATCTCGGGAGTTTTGGCTTTCCCGCTCAATATATCGTCCATCGCCTCCTGCATTTCTTTAACTGCAAGATCATTCTTGGCGATAAGCTTGCTTATCAGTCTATTTACACTCATAAATTAACAAAGTTGGCTAAAATATCCATACCGCATTTTGTCAGAATAGATTCGGGATGAAATTGCACCCCCCAAAGAAGATACTTTTTATGTTTCAATCCCATAATTTCTTTCTCTTTAGTCCAAGCAGTTATTTCCAGCGATTCAGGCAAGCTGCTCCTATCTACGAGCAAAGAATGATACCGCGTTGCTTCAAAAGGATTGGCAAGCCCCTTAAATATATCCCGGCTGTTATGATAAATCATGGAGGTTTTCCCATGCATAAGCTTCTTGGCATTAACAATTTTGCCTCCATAAGTATACCCTATAGCCTGATGTCCAAGACAAACTCCCAGAATAGGAATTCTGCCGGCTAATCTTTTTATCACTTCACAGGATATCCCGGCTTCTTCAGGGCGTCCCGGCCCGGGAGAAATAACTATTTTTTCGGGAGACAGTTTTATTATTTGCTCAATCGTAATCTTATCATTACGGAAAACTTTTACCTCCTGACGAAGCGAACCCAAATACTGCACCAGGTTATAAGTAAAAGAGTCGTAATTATCGATCATTATAATCATATCTATACCCCTTTTAAATACAGCTCAAAAGTTAAAACGTAAAAGAAAAACCATAACCTAAGATTCAAAAAACAAAACTATTAATGACAAAGGTCAAAGCCCAAAATTCAAAATAAATTTAACTGACAAATACCAGATAACAAAACCCTGGTTTTGGATTTTGACATTTGAGTTTTGGATTTATTTTGGATTTTAAATTTTTTCATTTGTCATTAGCTTATTATTCTTTTTCTCTCCAAATCTTAGCTCCTAATTTCTCCAGTTTTTCCTCG
>JAQUOO010000078.1 GCA_028717055.1 Candidatus Omnitrophota bacterium
CGCAACCTCATATATACCCCATAGTTTTTCTCATATGACCCCGTTAGGGTTATTTTTAAGTGCCGCAATTCCTCTGACACTGGTATTTTTGTGTTGGAACGATGCATCGCGCTGGCTGGAAGACAAGATAGCTACTAAGGTGATTAATGAAACCATCTGTTCTACGCCAGAATCTATCTGGCCTAAGTGGTTAAAGTGGCTCAAGCATTCGCAGGGGGCTCTGGCAAGCCGACTTCGCGAAGAAGTGGTTTATGAACTATATTGCCGGCTGGATTCCCCCGAGGATTTCCGTGGAGCCTTAGACGCCCTGATTGCATTTAAGGATAAAGATACCGTTAAAGGCCTTTTAGGGCCATTCGGTGTTTTGGAAAGAAAGCTTCAGGCTATAGAGATAGAGCTAATGGCCGGTTTTAAAAGCCGTGATCAGGCGCCCACCAGATCTTTGAACCTCCTAGACTATTCATCTCCTCTGACATTTGAAGAGCAAGCTCTTTTGATTATCTATGCTGTTCCTTTGGTGATGGGTAATGAAATAAGGTTCGTTACCGATAAGATGGATGCCGTTTTAAGTAATCCCGGCGCCACTCCTGAGATCAATTCTGCCGTCAAAGACTTTTTACAGAGAGTATCTGCCTTGAATGTTAAAAAACAAGAAGCTGACGATGCAGGCACATTTGACAATAGGAAAGTCTCTGCAGCAGCAACTCAGAAATCATTAATTTTAACTTCAGAGAAACCGCTTTCATCCAAAGGAGTAAAAATATTAGATACGACGTTGCGCGACGGTAAACAAACACCGGGTGTGGTATTAACTAAAGAAGAGCGTTTAGCTATCGCGCGCGCCATTGACGAAATAGGCGTGCCGGAAATGGAAGTCGGGTTTCCTGCGACTGGACAGATAGAACAAGATATTATCTCTTCCATTTTATCTTTGGGGTTAAAGGCTAAATTATTTGGCTTGAGCAGGGCGATGGTTGAAGATGTGGATGCAACAGAGAAATGCGGCCTTAAAAATATCAGGATTTTTGTCGCTACGTCCGATAGCCATATTCAATATAAGCTTGCTAAAACCAGAGAGTGGGTAACAAGTGATATGGTTAAAGTTGTCCGATATGCCAAGAAAAAAGGTTTTTATGTTGATATTGCTTGCGAAGATTTTACTAATAGCGATGATAACTTTATAATAGAATTCATAAGGGCAGTCGATGAAGCCGGCGCGGATAGGGTGTTATTGGCAGACACCAAAGGCCAGTTTACGCCCTGGGAACTCGAAAAAAGATTGTCGAATATCATCCAAAATACCAATATTCCGATTGGTTTCCACGGGCACAATGATTATGGCTTAGCTACTGCTAATACTTTGGCAGCAGTCAGAGCAGGCGCCTCTTTCGTTGACGTTACGGTAAATAATTTCGGCGAGCGGGCCGGTAATGCTTCTTTGCAAGAAGTAGTTATGGCGCTTGAAGATAAATTAGCAATAAAAACAGGTATCAATACGAAAGGGCTCACCCATCTCTCTAAGCTAGTCGCGGAAAAGTTTGGCATTCCGCTGCGTCCCAATGCTCCTATAACCGGGGATTATATTTCTACCCACGAATCAGGAATACATGCTGATGCTATCTTAAAAGGGCATCCGGAACTCTATGAGCCATTTCCACCGGAAAGGGTAGGGGGCAAGAGCAGAATAGTTATTGGTTATAATAGTGGCACTAATTCAGTAAGAAAATTATTTGAAGATATGGGTATCCAGGTTTTATCGGATGAAGTTCAATCTCTACGTATTCTGATTCAGGAAAGATTGGTGAAAAATAAGGAAAAGGGTTTGAATGCTCCATTAAGCGAAGAAGAGATTATAAAGATGCTGGAAAAAGTGCGTATTCAAACGCCTCTTCCTCAGCCGGGTCTCTCCTGGATCTACTCTCAAAAAAAGCTCTCCTTTAGGATGCGCGTCAATCTCCAGGCGGAAGCAGAGGATAACGTAGAGCAGGCCCCAGAAGAAGGAAGGGCTATTAATATCTTAGGCCCCAAAGTTAAGGTTGAAGAGGTGCCTGTTGCATACAGGCCTCTTGCTGAAATGCTCAAGCAGGCTATTGCCGCCATCCCGGATGAAAATACCCGTCAAAGCCTGCTTAATACAACTCACCGGTTGATTCTGGTTAAACCCGGCCAAACAGGCCTGGCGCAAACCGGCAGGATTACCGGAAAGAACCTTGTCCTTTTGACCAACTACGGTTCCTACGAAAGAACAAACAGGATCATCAACCATTCTTCGGTTATCCTGGATGGCTTTTACAAGCAAGGCCCTCCGGCAATGAAGGCCTTAACCAGCTTGCTTATTCATGAAGACAATGACTTACAAAGATCCTTCCATCAGGATGAATCCCCTGAAATCACCAGCCAGATCAATTCAGCCATCAAGAATATTATTTTTGCTCAGAAGGAAAGCGCTTCCATCGAAGATGCTTCTTCCAGAACCCCTAAATATTCCCTTAACAATAAGGATGAATTTGTAATCGAAAATTATAACTCTGCCAAGCCATTTGCCAGTTTCTTCCCCGGTATCGCCGGTAAATACGGCATACCGATGTGGGTATTTTATGTTAACCGCGGCCAGGGAATAGTCAGTTTCGGCACAAAAGATAAAGATCATGCGATATTGGAATTCTGGCCGGCAAACAAGGCCTGGCAGATGGCCGCTTCCCACGGCTTCCGCACTTTTATAAAGGTAATAAGCGATGAGGGAACTGCCTTCTATGAGCCGTTTAAGAACGACGGGCCGGTTAAAGATATGCGGATTAGTTCGCACGGCCTGGCGATAACCGAACGTAATCCGTCTGCCGGCATCGGGATAACTGTAGATTACGCCACTGTTCCTAACGACACTTTCGCCGGTTTAATCAGGAGCGTTTCCATAAGAAATACGGGCAAGAAGCCGGTAAAGATGCAGTTGCTTGACGGCCTGCCGCAGATCGCTCCTTCATACATTAATGATTGGCTGCTTAAACATATGTCCCGGACTGCCGAAGCCTGGTTTACGGTTAAGAATCTTGAAAACGGCGTTCCGTTCTTTAATCTTGGTGTAGAAATTGCGGATAAGCCCGAGGTGATTCATATAGCAGAAGGGAATTTCTACTTAAGCTTTGTCCATACCGAAGAAGGGCCGAGGATTATAAAGCCGGTTGTCGATCCGCAGCAGGTGTTTGGGCAGGACACCGCTTTCTCGACGCCGGTTTGTTTCTTAAAAGAAAAAGATTTCCAATATCCGGACAACCAGGTGGCTATTGGCAGGACCCCGTGCGCCTTTTCTCCTTTTAATATCGAGTTGTCCGCAGGGGAAGAGAAGACGTTTTATACGGTAATCGGCAACATGCGCGACCTTGAAATGCTTAACTCCTCCATTTCCAGGATTATCGCCCCCGGTTATATCGAACAGAAAAAGAGGGAGAACGCAAAAGTTATCGCGGAGCTTAAGGGCAATGCCGCTACAAAAAGCAGTTCCAGGGAATTCGATCTTTACGTAGGGCAGACCTATCTGGATAACATCCTGCGCGGCGGCTATCCGGTTATATTCCGTTCGGCTTCCGGCAAGGCTAGGCAGGTTTTCTATCTTTATTCGCGCAAGCACGGCGACCTGGAGAGAGACTATAATAATTTCCAGACCCAACCGGCGTATCTTTCCCAGGGCAACGGAAACTACCGCGACATAAACCAGAACCGCAGGCTCGATGTGTGGTTTAATCCCGAGGTAAAAGAGGAAAATCTGGTTTGTTTTTTCAATCTCCTGCAGGCAGACGGTTTCAACCCGCTGGTGGTAAAGGGAGCCAGTTTTAAGATACGAGAGGCAGTAGGTATAGAGACGGCGCTAATGAATTATACGGAAGAAGCCGATATATCCCTATTGCAGAAATTCTTCACCAAGCCTTTCTCTCCCGGGGAATTGGCTATGTTCATCGAGGATAACGGGATTAAACTTAAATCTTCCTATAATAAATTTATTTCCTTTATTCTTTCCTGTTCGGTAAAAATCCAGGAAGCCGAGCATGGGGAAGGTTTCTGGACCGACCACTGGACTTATAATCTTGACCTCCTGGAGAATTTCTTAGGGGTATATCCGGAACAGCGCAAAAGCATAATCTTTGAGAAGAAGGAGTTCACTTATTTCGACAATATTGAAATTGTTAACCCCAGGTTCAAGAAATATATCCTGTTAAATAACCAGCCAAGGCAGCTCAACTCAATTTGCGCGGATAACGACAAAAAAGAAATGATCCAGGGAAGAGTAGAATCGCCTAACCTCGTAAGAACGGATTATGGCAAAGGCCAAATTTACCAGACCACTCTTATAAATAAATTATTCTGCCTGGCGGCAAATAAAATGGCCAGCCTCGATCCTTTTGGAACAGGAATCGAGATGGAGGCCGGCAAGCCTAATTGGTATGATGCTTTAAACGGATTGCCCGCGCTTTTCGGTTCTTCGCTCTGTGAAACCTTCGAGCTAAAGAGGCTGCTTATCTTTATCAAAGATTCCCTTGAACAGGCAGCTATAGAAAATTTGCCTGTAACAGAAGAGGTGTATAACTTTTTAGCCCAGCTCAACGATTTGACCGGGGAATATTTTGAGAGCGCAGCGGCTGAAAAAGATTATGACTATTGGGATAAGGCGTATTCGGCTAAAGAAGAATACCGCCTGAAAACAAAATTTGGTTTTAGCGGCGCAGAAAAAGAAATATCTGCCAATGAATTAACCCTAATCCTGGATAACTTTTTAAAGAAAGTAATCTCCGGTATTGATAAGGCTTTTGACAAACACCAAAATACCTACCCGGCTTACTTTATCAATGAAGTTACTAAATACGAAATCCTTGATGGCCAGCGCATAAGGCCTCTGGCTTTTACCCGGAAGCCGCTACCTTTATTCCTGGAGTCTTTTGTGCATGCCTTGAGGACAACCGGAAGCGCAGATAAAGCGCAGGCTTTATATGGAGCAGTAAGAAATAGCGGGCTTTATGATAGAAAACTTAAGATGTATAAAGTATGCGATTCTCTTGAAGGGATGCCTGAAGAAATAGGAAGATGCCGGACATTCCCTTCAGGTTGGCTAGAGCGCGAATCTATCTGGCTGCATATGGAATACAAGTATCTTTTGGAAACGTTGAAATGCGGGCTTACGGAGCAGTTCTATGAGGATTTTAAATCTGCGCTTATTCCATTCCAGAATCCCGAAAGATACGGCCGCAGCATACTGGAGAATTCTTCATTCTTGGCAAGCAGC
>JAQUOO010000079.1 GCA_028717055.1 Candidatus Omnitrophota bacterium
TGATCCGGTAGGTGCTTTGTCAGTGCAGTTAGTAAACGGTATTTTCGGGACGATTTGCGTAGGGCTTTTTGCACAGGATAAAATAACCGGCGTGGCTACCGGTAACGGTTTATTCTATGGCGGAGGAATGAAGTTGTTATCTGCTCAGTTAGCCGGTGTTTTGTCCGTCGGAATGTTCACGTTTATTATTTCTTTGATTGTTTGGGCAGTGATTAAGGCTACAATGGGTATTAGAGTCAGCTTGCAGGAAGAGATTGAGGGGTTGGATATAGGCGAACATGGTAATTCCGCTTATCCTGAATTTCTCGGACGTAAGCCCGCATATTCATTTTTGGGCTTGAAAGATGGAGAATAAGTAATATCATTATTATATTAACTTGGGAACCCTGTTTACTGCAGGGTTCCCAACTTAACGGAGGTATGTATGAAGAAGATAGAGATCGTAATCAGGCCGGAAAAATTGGAATCTGTGCGTAATGCTTTGGAACTCGCAGGTTGCTCCGGGTTAATGATCAGCGAGATAGAAGGTCACGGAAAGCAAAAAGGCGTTGTGCAGCAGTGGCGCGGCGAGAAATATAAAGTTGAGTTATTGCCGAAGATAAAGATAGATGTAGTTGTTAAAGATGATGACGTATCAAAACTTACCAGAGCAATTGTGGATGTTGCGTCTACAGGAGAAATAGGCGATGGAAAGATCTTTATTTCTCCGGTTGAGGACGCAATACGTATCAGGACAAAAGAAAGAGGCGACATCGCGCTTTAAAATAGGTGTTTCATATTGATGCTTAAGAAATTCATAATACTTGTTATTATTGCTTGCGGCCTGGGGTTTTTGTCTAGGGAAGTAGGCCTTGATTCCCACCAGGCTATAGCAATAGCCATATTTTCAGGATCGATATTAGGCACTTTATTCTTTTGGGATTTCCGCCTTAGTTTTGCCTTTATGGGTTCGGCGCTGCTTTTTGTTACCAAGACTATAGATATAACTCATTTCATCACGTTTTGTTCTCTGGAAGTGATTTTATTCTTAGTCGGGATGATGGTGCTTGTGGGCCTGTTAAAAGAAAATGGCTTTTTCTCATTAGTAACACACCTTCTGTTGGGCATAAAGCACCTTACTGCGCGTAAGTTTGTTGTAATTCTTTGCGCGGCCTCTTGGCTAATGGCCGCTTCGGTTGACGAAGTTACTTCTATCATTTTTATGATTGCGGCAATACTCGAAGTGTGCAATCGCCTGAAAGTAAAGCCTACCCCGTATGTTATTATATCCATTCTGACTACCAACATAGGAAGCGCTGCGACTGTACTCGGGAATCCGATAGGCATATTAATTGCAACCAAGTCCGGGCTTACTTTTGAAGATTTCATAGCTAAGGCGCTTCCTCTTTCAGCAGTTTGCCTGGTAGCAACTACAGCTATCTGTCTTGTTTGGTACAGAAAAGCGTTCAAAGAAATGGATGATGAAATAAAGCACTTAAAAAACAATGAAGTTACGGCCATGCAAAAGCCGTATTACATTACCAAAGACCTTAGGGCTAGCCTGGCAATATTTGCAGCAACTCTTGTTATTATTTCTTTACATCATCGCCTTGAATTATTTTGGGGCTTGGAATCCAATACCATATTATTTGTCGCCCCTCTTTTAGCCAGCAGTCTTGTTTTTGTTTGGAAACGCCATAGCGCAAGAAAATATGTGGAAAAAGACGTTGAATGGTGGACGCTGCTTTTCTTCCTGTTTCTATTTGGACAGGCAGGCGCTTTGCGTTATACCGGAGCGACCAGTATATTGGCAAAGTATCTGGCAGAAATGACCAGTAGCAGCATAAATATACTGACCGGATGTATTCTTTGGATTTCAGCTATAGGTTCATCTATTCTGGATAATGTCGTGCTTGTAGCTACAATTATACCCGTAATTCAGGATTTTAAAGGTTTGGGTATTGGTTTGCAACCATTATGGTGGGCGCTTCTTTTTGGAGGGTGCCTAGGCGGCAATATTACCCTTGTCGGCTCTACAGCGAATATCGTTGCGCTGGGCATACTGGAAAAAGAAAAGAGTCTGCGCGTGACATTTATGCAATGGTTTGGCGTTGGTTTAACAGTAGGGATAATAACCACAGTGATAGCGTGGATTGCGTTTTTATTTGTACCGTTTTACCGTTAATTAGTTAATGTAAATTTTATAATGGGAGATAAGGCTATATACATATGGTGGATAGCGCGTTAATAGAGGAAATATTAGAATTCAAGGAGAAAAACGGATATACTTTATATGATTTGTCTAAAAGGCTTGACCTTCAGGTTACAACCATAGAGAGATGGTTGAAGACCAAGCGTATAAATAAGGTTTACGCCAGGTTAGTCCGGGAAAAATTAAATATAGGGTAAAAAGGTTACCAAAAGATACATTTCTTTACTTGTAAATGTAAAGTATATGGGTAGGCCGGAAAACAGCGACGTTCTCTAGCTACTAAAGAGAGCGCCTTTTTTTTGCGCTCAATTTAACCAATTGATTAATCAATAGAATTGATAATGGGAGGAAACATGCTTAATACAGGAGATACAGCGTGGGTTTTAATGTCATCGGCGCTGGTTTTGCTGATGACTCCGGCGTTAGCGTTTTTCTACGGCGGCATGGTCAGGCGTAAGAATGTTTTAAGCGTTCTTATGCAGTGTTTTATCATTATGTGTGTTTTAAGTTTGCATTGGGTCTTGTTCGGTTATAGCATATCTTTTGCTCCCGGTAATGGATTTTGGGGAGGTTTGCAGTGGTTTGGCTTAAACGGTGTAGGCTTGGAGCCATATGCGGATTATGCTGGAACAATCCCGCATCAAGCGTTTATGATATTCCAGGCGATGTTCGCGATTATTACGCCAGCTTTGATTGTCGGGGCATTTGCCGAGAGAATGAAATTCTCGGCGTTTTTGGTTTTTACTCTGCTTTGGGCGACCTTTGTTTATGGCCCGCTCTGCCACTGGGTTTGGGGAATAGGAGGATGGTTGAGAAATTTCGGAGCGCTGGATTTTGCCGGCGGGACAGTAGTGCATATCAATGCGGGAATAGCGGCGTTAGTTACGGCAATAATTCTTGGTAAAAGGTCTAATCTGGATAAAAATGTCCCTTCTCCGCATAATATGCCTTTTGTAGTTTTAGGGACAGGCTTGTTGTGGTTTGGCTGGTTTGGGTTTAATGCTGGAAGCGCTTTGGCTGCTAATGGATTGGCGGTAAATGCTTTTGTGGTGACTAATACTGCTGCCGCAGCCGCGGGTTTAAGCTGGGCATTAATTGAATGGATTCATAACGGTAAGCCGACAATTTTTGGAGCTTGTTCCGGCGCGGTAGCCGGCCTGGTCGCGATTACACCTGCGGCTGGTTTTGTCAGCGTGCTCCCTGCGATAGCCATCGGATTGCTGGTGAGCGTATTTTGTTTTATCGCGGTTACCGTAATCAAGCCGAAATTCGGCTATGATGATTCCCTGGATGCTTTCGGCGTGCACTGCGTAGGCGGAATATGGGGGGCGCTGGCTACCGGTTTATTCGCTTCCAAGCTGGTTAATCCGGCTGGCGCAGACGGCCTGTTTTTTGGCAATCCTAAGCAATTCCTGGTACAGCTTATGGCTGTAGGCGTAACGATTGTTTATACGGGAATAACCACCTTGATTATTTATAAAATAGTTGATTTCTTTATTGGGGTGAGGGTTAATGAGAAACAGGAAGCTATGGGTCTTGATCTTACTCAGCACCATGAAAGGGCTTATACAGTATTAGAATAAGAGCATGTAGCAGGTAGTATACAGTAAGCAGGGAAACTAAAAAAGAGAGGGACAAATGAAGTTAATCATAGCGATAATTCAGCCGCACAGGCTGGAAGAAGTAAAGGAAGAGTTGTATAAAGCAGAAGTAAATTTACTGACTGTAAACGAAGTCTTAGGGCATGGCCGGCAAAAAGGGGTGACCGAAGTTTACCGCGGACATAAAGAAACGGGGAATCTATTAAGAAAGATACGTCTTGAAATTGCGGTAAACGATAATTTTGTTGACCAGACTATTAAGGCAATCGTGAAAGGGGCTAAAACCGGCGCTACCGGTGATGGAAAAATATTTGTTTTGGATTTAAAAGAGTGTGTGCGGATTAGGACTGAAGAGCGCGGGACAGCGGCAATTGGCTAAGTTAGTGGTTACCAAAAACTTGCTTTCTTTACTTGTATATTAGGTAAGGAACAGAGGCGTTCTCAAGCTGAATGCCTCTGTTATTTTTAGATAATTGTGCTATAATCAACAATCAAATAAGGGCCAGATACCCTGTGTTAATCGGTATTGCGCCGGCAAGGGTGTCCGTATACAAGGAGATTAGAAATGAGCATAAGACAGAAGCTGTTATTTAAAATCAAAAGTGTGGAACTGGATAAGATCAGCGCGCCTAAGAAAGTATCTTCTTATTTTGGAGAGAATACCTTTAGTATAGAAACTATGCAGAAGCATCTTTCCAAGGAGACATTCGAGGCCTTTAAAACCTGGATGGCTGAGGGTAAAACTATCAGCATGGAACAAGCTAATGAGATTGCCAACGCCATGAAAGAATGGGCAATTGCCAAAGGCGCGACTTATTATACCCATTGGTTCCAGCCGATGACAGGCCTAACCGCCGAAAAACATGACAGTTTTATCTCTATTGCCGCCCCCGGCAAGGTAATCGAGAAGTTCTCCGGCAATAAATTAATTCAAGGCGAACCCGATGCTTCAAGCTTTCCTTCCGGCGGCATTCGCGCAACATTTGAAGCCCGCGGCTACACTGCTTGGGATCCTTCCAGCCCAGCATTTATCATCGAAAGCACGCTCGGTAAAACTCTTTGCATCCCGACCATCTTTATCTCTTATCACGGAGAAGCCCTGGATAAGAAACTTCCGCTTTTACGCTCCGATAAGCATTAAATAGGGCAGCCTTGGGATTATTAAAGCTTTTTGGGCACAAAGATGTTAAAAAAGTATTTTCTACTTGCGGGCCTGAACAGGAGTATTTCCTGGTTGATAAGAATTATTACAATCTTCGCCAGGATTTGGTCATGACCGGCAGGACCCTTGTAGGCGCTCCTTCGCCGAAGGGCCAACAACTGGAAGATCAGTATTTTGGGACGATCAAAGAACGGGTGATTAATTTTATGTTTGAGGTCGCCGAGGAAGCGTATAAATTAGGCATCCCGGTAATGACCCGTCACAATGAAGTTGCTCCGCATCAGTATGAATTCGCGCCTATATTCGAA
>JAQUOO010000080.1 GCA_028717055.1 Candidatus Omnitrophota bacterium
CTGTCTTATTGATTTTGATACGCATGTCGTCGGAGATATGGCGCATATGCTTAACCTCAATCCGCAAAGGTCGATAGCCGACCTGATGAATTTCCTGCAAAAACAGCCGCAGCAGACAAAAAAGTCCGATTTTATCATTAAAACCAATTTTTCCAACGTGGATTTCTTGGCGGGTATTTCAAGGCCCCAGCAGGCAGCGCATCTATACCCGGAAATGGTCAAAGAAGTATTTTCCTTTTTGGATAAAGATTACGATTATATAATTTCCGATGTCGGAGAGATTTTTAATAACGTTTTTCTCTCCGCGTTAAATCAGGCTAACTTGATGTTATTAGTGGTTACCCCGGATGTGCTTTCCGTGTATCAGACCAAGTGGATGCTGGAGACCTTGCAGGTATTGCATTTTCCTTTAAGCATGATAAGGCTGGTGCTCAACAGGGCGGAATCCTTGTCGAGCATAAGCTGGCAGGAGATTCGGAATAACATTCCCTTGGAAATAATCGAGAAGATTCCTTCTGAAGGAAGAGCGGTAAATCAGGCGGTAAATCAGGGGGTGCCGGTAGTAATCGATTCTCCGCGTTCCCGGATTGCGCAGTCAATCCTGGAATTAGCCCGCGCCATTTACACAGACAAGAAGCTCTTCGTAGATATAAGAAATATTGATGAGATAAGTTTAAAAGAGGCAGTGGTAGATAAATCGGGACAATTCTGGAAAGAGCAGGATCTATCCGAGCCGGTAATCGAACCGAGCCTCGAGGACAAAGATCAGATTTTAGTCCTTAAGCGCAGGATACACGCCCGCCTTATAGACGGGATGAATATAAAAAAGATAAACCTGGATGTCTTTAGCGACCATCGAAAGACCAAAGAATTAAGAGATAAGGCGGAAGTTCTTGTAGCCAATCTTCTGGTGGAAGAGGCAGGCAGTTTTATTTCCTCTCAAGATGTGCGCAAGAAAGTGATTAAAGACATCCTTGATGAAGCCCTGGGGCTTGGGCCGCTGGAAGACCTTTTAGCTGATCCGGATATCACCGATATTATGGTTAACAATAAAGATGAAATTTTTGTGGAAAAGCGCGGGAAAATCGAGTTAACCAGCAAGAAATTTCTTTCTAATGAACAGGTCCGCACGATTATTGAACGCATAATTGCCCCTATTGGCAGGCGTATAGATGAATCCGTGCCGATGGTTGACGCGCGCCTCTCCGACGGCTCGCGCGTAAACGCGATTATCCCTCCGCTTGCCTTAACCGGGCCGACTCTTACGATCAGGAAGTTCCGCAAAGAAAGGTTTAAGACAAAGGATTTGGTTAATTTTGGAGCGCTTACTCTGGAAATGGCTGATTTTATCCGGGCCTCTGTTTTATGCCGCAAGAATATGATTGTTTCAGGAGGCACCGGCAGCGGAAAGACCACTGTGCTTAACGCCCTCTCGGAACACATTCCTAACGATGAAAGGATTATAACCCTAGAAGATGCCGCGGAATTAAAATTAAATCAGGCGCATTGGATAAGGCTGGAATCCCGGCCGCCGAATATAGAAGGTAAGGGCGCGGTAGCCATAAGGGATCTTTTCCGCAATACCCTTAGAATGCGCCCGGATAGGATTATCGTCGGCGAATGCCGAGGGACCGAATCGCTCGATATGCTTCAGGCAATGAATACCGGGCATGACGGTTCGATGACCACCATTCACGCTAATTCTACCCAGGATGTTTTGTCCCGGCTTGATTCCATGATTCTTATGTCGGGGATAGAGCTTCCGGTCAGGGCCATACGCGAAATGATTGCGTCGGCTGTCGATGTAATAGTCCATACTGCCAGGTTGTCCGATGGCTCGCGTAAAGTTATGGCTATCTCGGAAATCAGCGGGATGAAAGACGAACTCCACATAACCCTTAACGATATATTTGTCTTCAAACAGACCGGAGTAGACGCCCAAGGCAAGGTGCAGGGGTATTTTACCGCTACCGGCTATAAGCCTTCCTTTCTGGATGAAATCCGGGTGCGCGGCATTGTGATTTCCGAAGATATCTTTAAGCCTTCCAAATCTTAAGCTTCATGCGTTTAATCAATCAAACCAAAGGAACCGTGTTAGCCGAAAACGCTGCTTTTGCCGGCTCTTTTCTTAAAAGAATAAAAGGTTTATTAGGAAGGGCAAGCTTTAGCAAGGGAGAGGCTTTGATTATTAAGCCGTGCAATTCAATTCATACATTTTTTATGCGTTTTCCCATTGATATTTTATTTCTAGACAAAGAAAACAAGGTTATTCAAGCCCTTTCTGGCGTCAAGCCTTTTAAGCTCACCAGAGTCTATCTTCAAGCAGAGCATGCCATTGAGCTCCCCTCCGGAGCAATCAAGGATAGCTTAACGAGTATCGGAGATACTCTTGTTTTAATGTCCAATCTGAGCTGACTTGACAAAGTTAGAATCTATGCTAAGCTATAATTGAGATTAGAAATGTCCAATCTGGGAGCAACAAATGGGTGTAGTACATAAGTTAAATTTAGAAGTAAGGAATTTTATAATAGAGCAGAAAAGCTCAAATCCTGCCTTAAGTTGCCGGAAACTAACCGCTTTAGTCCTGAATAACTACAAAATAGATTTGTCGAAGTCCAGTATAAATATGATCATAAAAGAAGCTGGCTTAAGCGCTCCTGTAGGAAGAACGCCTAAAAAGAAGAAAAAGCATATTGTTATGCCCCAATTACCTGTTTTACTGGAAGATGCTTCCTTTGGAGAAACAAGGATTCTGGAAGATGAGCGGCAGAAGCGGGAAGCGGCCGAAGCAGAAAAGTTAAGGTTGGCTAAGCTGGAGGAAGAAAGACAGCTGCGGGAAGAAGAGCTTAAAAAAGCGCAGGAAGAGAAGCTCGCTCAAGAAAAAGCGCAAGCCCTTGAAGAAGAGCGTAGGCAGGAAGAAATAAGGAAAGCCCAGGAAGATAAAGAGGCCGAACAAAAGATTAAGGCTGAAGCTGATAGGCTAAAAGCGTTGCAACTCGAAGAAGAAAAAAAACATCAAGAGGAAGAGCTTAGGAAGGCTCGGGAAGAGGAAGCTAGGAAAGCGGAGGAAGCAATAAAAAAGGCCCAGGAAGAAGAGGTTAGGAGGGCCAGAGATGAAGAGGTCAGAAAAGCCAAAGAAGAAGAGCTAAAGCGTGAAGAAGAAGCCAAGCGTCGGGCCGAAGAGGAGAGATTAAAAGCGCTTCAGATTGAGGAAGAGAAAAAACGCCAAGAAGAATTTAAGAAAGCCCAGGAAGAAGAGGTTAGGAGGGCCAGAGATGAAGAAGTCAGAAAAGCCAAAGAAGAAGAGCTAAAGCGTGAAGAAGAAGCCAAGCGTCGGGCCGAAGAGGATTCTGCCAGGAAAGCCGAAGAGGAAAGGTTAATAAAGTTTGGCGGAAGAGAGCAGGGGGGGGCGCCTCTCTCTAACGAGAAGCTCCCGCAGTTGGAAAATACCGGTATTGTGTTTCTTAGGGCCATAGATTCTATAATCGGCATAAGCAGATTAATCGCCGTAGCGATTAAAAACAGGTTTTCCGGAGCCGGACTCAATATCGATGATCTGACGGAAAATATCATCTATCTTCCTTTGCTGCAAGGAAAGATAGAAAAAACTTTAGAAGACAAGCTAAACGGTTATCTAAATGAAATTGAGGGCATTAAAGGGATTAATCTGGATATTTCGCGCATAATGGGCTTAAGCCTGCAGGAGGCCCGTTGTGTCAGGGTCGGTTTATTCGATGGCACCGCTCTTTACCTGGACGGACAATTTTATTCCGTCTGGTCAAGCCCGTATATTCCCTATGATTTTGCTTCCCCGGTTTACAATCTGAAAAAGCAGATCGATAAATATTTCAACACCGATTCGCCGGTTATTCTTTTTAATGCTCCCGGCTACGATATCCCTTCGCAGGAATTCTTTAGTTTTCTCGCAGGCCTTGAGGCAAAAGAAAACAGCATAAACAACCTGACCATTTATGGAAACAAACTTAAGGAGATAGAGATTCTTCCCGTATCCCAGGCAAAAAAACATTATTTTATTTTTGGCGTATGGCCCTGGCAATTTACCGAATGCCGGAAAGTCAAAAGTATAGGTGATTTCAGGATGTTCCATCTGGCGGAGCAGGAGAGAGACGTATTTATCGCGGATATAGAGATGGAAATACATCATCCCGGCACCGGCAAGCATATATCGCTAAAAGGATGCGTTTTAAAGACAAATCCTGCCGAGAAGACCCGTCTGGTTATCTTGAGCAATTTTTCCCGCGAAGTCAAAAAATCGGAAGAATTAGTTTCTATATACCTTAACCATTGGCCTAATCTCGACGAGGCTTTTCAGGACTATAGCCATAAAATAGAACTTTTCACCTATACCGCCAATTCGCAGAGATTTTTTGATCCGGAACACCTTAATTTAGGCTTAACTCAAGCTTCCAGCGTTAAGGATTTATTCAGGGATTACCTAAAGGCTTTGGATGCTTACGCGCGCTGGCATTTTTTGCCGGCAGGATATGAAGACAAAGAACTCTCGGTTGCAAAAGAGCGTTTTTATGATTTGGGGGTGCGGTTAAAAAGCAGCGAGGCGGTATGTAAAGCTGAAATTGTTTTACCCGAAGGAGGCTATTCCTTTGATAAAGATTTAGCCTATCTTTGCCGCAGGGTAAACGAGAGAGAAGTATTTTTGGATGGAAAGCGCTTTCTGGCGCAGTCTTAATGGGCTTGACTAGCGCCAAGCAGGGTGATATATTTTATACGGGGGATTTTTTGGTGAAGAAGGGTCAGAGCGTAATAGAATATGTGGTTATTTTCGCCATTCTGGTGGGCCTTTCTGTGATTCTTTTAAAGAACATCCCCAAGATATTTCAAGATTATGTTTCCAACGCCACGGAAAAAATGGAATGAGGACGAATAACCGGAAAGCCCAGAGCGTAGTGGAATATACAATGCTTATAATTATAGTCGCTGCCGCATTGATGGCGATGACTACCTATATAATGCGTTCAATGAACGCGCGCCTTATACAGACGCAGGACGAATTGAATTATTACCGCAAGGAATAATTAATCGGGAGGTGTGAAGATGAGAAGGTTCAACAGGGCTCAAAGCACATTGGAGTATGTAATTATTTTG
>JAQUOO010000081.1 GCA_028717055.1 Candidatus Omnitrophota bacterium
AAATGGGAAGAATTTCGGAGAGTTGATTATGAGGGAAGGAAAGAAACGATATTTTCTCGACGACAGCCACTGCACCGCAGAGGGTTACAGAGTTATGGCCGAGAATGTCTACGAAGTGATTGAGCCGGAGGTATTCGGCAAGAGGCATTAATTATTCATAATACCATGAACATAACTGGCAAGTTAAATTTGGCGTCCGCGTTTATAAACGCAAGATTCTTCGGAGTCAGGAGTCCGGCTATAGTGAATTGGGCTCTTACTTATAGATGTAACCATTCCTGCAGGTATTGCGGAGTTTCCGATAATAAAACAGTTGAATTAAGTACCCGGGAAGCAATTTCCGCGATAGATGAAATGCGCGATTGCGGCACTAGAAAAATACATTTTACTGGGGGAGAGCCTTTGGTAAGAGAAGATTTTCCTCTGCTGCTTGATTATTGCCGAAAGAAAGGGATAAGCATGAGCGTAAATTCAAATGGCGCCCTGGTTCGGCAGGGGATAAAGAGCCTTAGAGGGATAGACGGGTTGTCTTTAAGTTTGGACGGTCCTCAAGAGATACACGATGCTGTCAGGGGAGAGGGATCATACTATGAGGTTATGGAAGCGGTAAAATACGCTAAAGAAAACAATGTAAAGATTCGATTTACAACCGTATTATCAAAATTAAACCTATCAAGTGTAGATTTTATTCTAAATAAAGCCGAGGAGTTGAATACAGTAGTAATCTTTCAGCCGGCACAGAAATTCCTTTTAGAAACCAGAAAAATCAATCCTATAGCGGCCTCTATTGCGGAGTATAGAAATGTGATTTCCAGATTAATAGAAAAGAAGCGCAAGAACAGGTTTATAGGTAATTCGTTGTCTGGTTTGCGTCATTTATATCACTGGCCGTCTTTAACAAGAATTTCTTGTGCAAATGCTTTGATTATTTGCCGGATCGAGCCAAGCGGGGAAATTTACGGTTGCGCTGATTTTAAGGATAGGCCATCCGGGATTAAAATACAGGAAACAGGATTCAAAAAAGCATTTAATAACCTTGTGCCGTTAACTTGTAATGAATGTTGGTGTGCTTCTTATACGGAGTTGAATTGTCTGTTTTCAGGGAAACCGGATTCCATCTTTAACCTGAAAAAGTTATTTTAAGAAATTATTTATGGATAGAAGAGTATTCAATATTCTTTATTGTTTATCGGCAGCAAGGATTTTTGGGATTAGATTTCCATTGCTGGTTGGTTGGTCAATTACAAATAGGTGTAATTCCGAATGTCTTTATTGCACTTCTTGGAGAGATAAAAAAGATGAGCTTAATACAGAGCAGTTGTTTTCTATTATCGATGAACTTGCTGATATGGGGACGCAAAGTATCAGTTATACCGGGGGAGAGCCGCTTATCAGAGAGGATATCGGGAGGATTGTAAGATATACGAAGAGCAAGGGTATAAAAACCGGCATATCCAGTAATGGCTTACTCGTAGGGGTTAAAATTGACGATATTAAAGGTATAGATTCTCTTGTTTTGAGCTTTGACGGAGAAGAAGAGATACATGATATGCAGCGCTGCAGTGGATCATACCGGAAAGTGTTAGAAGCGATCAGATTGGCGAAAGAAAATGATATCCCTATAAGGCTCCATACTGTTTTAACTAAGAATAATATAGATTCGGTTGATTATATACTTGATTTTGCTAAAAGAGAGAAGCTGATTGTAAGTTTTACGGTAGTAGAATTCGATCCTTTTAGCGAAAAAGAAGAAATTCTAAAGCTTCTTCCTCAAAAAGAAAGGTTCAGGGAGGCTATATCAAGGCTTATATCGGAAAAAAAGGCTGGGAATAAATATTTAGGAAATTCGGCCGTTGGTTTGGAATACTTTTTAAGTTGGCCATATTGCAAAAGGATGCTTTGTTCAGCCGGCAGGATTTATTGTCGGATAGAATCTAATGGCGATGTTTTTCCTTGCGCAAATCTGGTAAATGAAACTGTGCCTCAAAACTGCATTAGGGATGGTTTTCGGAATGCTTTTAAGAGATTATCCTGGAAGAATTGTGACATTTGTTGGTGCGATACTCGTATAGAAATGAATTATATATATTCGTTTAATTTGGAAGCGATCTATAATGCAAAATCGATTTTTCGTTAAGAACTGCGTTAAATCACGAAACGTTTGATATTTATTATATGCCGGTAATGAAAAAAAATAACCCCTTTTTATATTTAATTGCAGCCTTTTCCCTTTTAGTTACTTTATATTGTCAGTTTCCCCTTTTAACGAATAAGTTCGCAATAGATGATGATGTGCGCCAGGAGATTTATCATTATGAGCGCTATAGGGATAAGGATTTATTCAAGGACGATCTAATAGTAACGGATTACTTGAAAAAATGGAATCCTATCGGTCTTAATTCTTTTTATTATTTAATAAGCAAGATATACGATCCAGTCCAATTTACGAAAATTCTGCCATTTTTTCTTTGCCTATTTTCGGTGATTTACATGTATTTAATCGGTAGGACATTAAGGAATGGTCCAGCCGGTTTATTGTCCGGCCTTATGTTTATTTTTCTTGCTTGGAGCAGAAAGGATTTCGCTGCCTTCAGCACCGGCAATGGAGAAGATTTCGGTATACTTTTTTGCATAATGTTTATCTATTATTTTCTCAAGAAGGATTCTCTGAAAACCGGGGTATCTTTGGTTTTGCTCGCTTTATTCTATCCGCCTTTACTGATAATTTGCCTGTTGACATGCATATTTTGCCTAGTATTTGAATTTTTACGGAGTGGTATAATTAAAAAGAAAGACTTAATAATCTTAACTTCTGTATTGTTTATAGTCTTGGTTATATTAATAATAGAGTACGGTGATGGTAAGATAAAAATGTTGTCCTTAACAGAAATGAGAAATATGCAAGAGTTTTATCCCGGGGGGAGAAAGCCGCTCTTTTTTGCTTCGTTTTACCGGCGTTGGACGAATGCGGAAAGCGGAATAGCCTTGGATTATCCTGTCGCTTGGCTGGTCGCGGTATCTTTTTTACTGTGCATATTTCGCAGGAAAAAAGCGTTAAAAGATCTGCCTTCTTCATTATGGTATTTTATTCTTACATCTTTTATTATGTTTATAATTGCAAATATCGTCATGTTTCGTTTATATGGTCCTTCCAGGTTCTTGAGATACCCACTGCCTTTATTTCTGATCTTTTTTGTTGCGGTAAATATAAGCGATATAATAACTAGTATCAAACCTGTTCACAAAAAGTCGGTATTTTTGCTTGGATTTATTGCTTTAGCTATGTTTTGTTTTGTTCCGAAGCTAAAAGCTCGTTACAGAATAGCGCCCCATCCCGGTCTATACGCTTTCTTGCAAACATTGCCGAAAAACACGCTTATTGCCGGGGAGCCGTTTTTAATGGATGATATTCCTACTTTTGCAAAAAGAAAAGTTTTGATGGACGATGAAGTTTCTCAGCCGTACTTTGCGGATTTTTATCCGCTTATCAAGAAAAGGATTTTTGATTTCTTCGAAGCCTATTATTCGGATTCTTACGGGAAAGTATGCGATTTTTGCCGAAAATACGAAGTGGCTTATTTAGTGGTGAACAAAAAACATTTTTCGCCGGATTATTTGACAGGGAAGTTTATTTATTACAATCCTTTCAATGACTATATTAAGGACCTAATAAAAGATAGGCCGGTATTATTATTGCCTAATATCCCGGAAGAAAAAAAGATATTTAAAGACGGCGACATATTTGTGCTTAAGGCGGAAGATATCTGCAGGGAGAAAACAGGAAATGCCTTTTAATAAGATTCCTCATAATAGGGTAATAGTAAAAGCGGGGGAACTCTGGAAAATCCTATTATTGTATTTGAGAAACCAGTTGGTAGATGGCCGATATATTCCAGATTTTGAGGCGGAATTCGCTAGGTATATAGGTGTAAAATTTTCTATTGCTTTGTCTTCTGGGCGCTTAGGCTTAAGGTTAATACTTGAATCTTTAGAGCTGGATAAAGGAGATGAGGTAATTATGCCCGCGTATACTTTTTATGCTGTCCGGGAAACCATAGAGAAATGCGGCCTCAAGCCGATCTTAGTAGACGTAAATGAAGATGACTGCAATATGCAGGTGGGTCTTATCGAGAGTAAGATTACTATGAGGACAAAGGCAATAATTGCGACTCATCTTTATGGTAATTCCTGCGAGTTGAATCGAATATCAGAGATTGCCGGTAAGTATAATTTATTTGTTATTGAAGATTGCGCTCAGGCATTAGGGGCGCAATATTGCGGGAGAAGAGTGGGCTCTTACGGAGATTTTTCGTTTTTTAGCCTTGAGTCGGTAAAACCGTTTCATACCTTTGGCGGAGGTGTGATAGCTATGAATAATCCTCTCTTATATGCAAAGTTAAGGAGTCTCATTGAAAAGTTACCTCGTCCCAGCTGTTATGGTATATTCAAAAAAATAATTTTTACGATTATAGAGGCCATATTAACCTGTCCTTTTTTCTTTTCCATATTTGTTTATCCGATTCTACTGGGGACATCTTTTCTAAATAAAGATTTGAAGGGTTTTGCGAAAAAAACAAAAAATAAGTTCAAGATTTTCGAAAGCAAGTATTCTAATTTTCAGGCATATATAGGGCTTCAGAAATTACGCGATCTGGATAAAATGTTAAATAAAAGAATTGCCAACGCCAATCTTTTGATTTCCGGCTTAAGGCCCGGGATATTTCTTCAGGAAGTCAAGCCTTGTTTAAAACCTATATTTTATTATTTAGTTTTAAAAAGCGCAAATGCTTCTATGGTCAGTAGAATATTGCTTAGGAAAGGAATAGATGTGGATTCAAATTTGGTGCAGAAATGCTCTGCATTTTTAACGGAAGAAGAATATCCTGTTACTTGCCGGATAAGCAAGGCAACTCTTTTAATCCCTGTATATCCGCAGTTGAACAATCGTGAGATAATGTATATCTGTA
>JAQUOO010000082.1 GCA_028717055.1 Candidatus Omnitrophota bacterium
CTAAAAAAGAGATCGCCAGATTAACAAGCGTAGATCAGAGCTTAATCGACAAGTTAAAAAAAATGGGCTATAATTATATTACGGTGGATTTGGAAGGTTATCGCACCGGCAGCCTGAATGAGGTGATTGGAAAATGAAAAAGATATATTTAGATTACGCGGCAACAACTCCAACTGATCCGGAAGTTGTAAAAGCTATGGAGCCTTATTTTTTCGAGAAGTTCGGCAATGCCTCCAGTATCCACGCTTATGGACAGGAAGCAAAAAAAGCTCTCGAGGATAGCCGCGCGATTACCGCTGAGTTTCTAGGCGCTAAAGCCCAGGAAATAATCTTTACTTCCGGCGGCACAGAATCAGATAATAACGTTATTTTCGGAGTGGCTGACGCCTTAGCCGGCAAGGGAAACCACATTATTACTTCGGCTATAGAGCATCACGCGATATCCGAGCCTTGCAGGGCGCTTGAGAAAAAGGGCTTTAAGATTACTTGCGTGGGAGTAGACAAAGATGGACTGGTTTCTCCGGATGAAGTAAAGAGAGCGATTACCGATAAAACCATTCTTATTTCCATTATGCATGCCAATAATGAGATTGGCTCTATTCAGCCAATAGCTCAGATCGGGAAAATCGCCAGAGAAAAAGGAGTCTATTTTCATACCGACAGCGTGCAGACTGTTGGGCACATTCCGGTAAATGTGGATGATTTGAATGTTGATCTTTTATCGCTCTCCGCGCATAAATTTTATGGGCCCAAAGGTGTAGGCGCCTTATATATCAGGAAAGGCACGCGCGTAAACAGATACTTATACGGCGGGGATCAGGAAGGCGGCAGGCGGGCTTCGACCCATAATATATCCGGGATTGTTGGTTTAGCTAAGGCGATTGAACTGTGTTCTAAAGGCATGGATGAGGAAGCCGAGTATTTGATATCTTTGCGCGATAAACTGATCAAAGAAATGCCTAAGAAAATTCCTGAGATTAGGCTTAATGGCCATCCAACCCAGCGTTTACCTAATAATGTAAATTTCTCCATAAAATACATCGAAGGAGAATCCATGCTTTTAAGCCTGGATATGCTGGGTCTGGCTTTATCTACCGGCAGCGCCTGCACATCCAGTTCGCTTGAGCCGTCACATGTGCTTTTAGCGATTGGCCTGGATCATGCGACTGCTCATGGATCGCTTAGGATCAGTATGGGTAGATGGACAAAAGATTCCGAAATCAAGTTTTTATTGGAAAACCTTCCTAATGTAGTCGAGAAATTGCGCGCTATGTCTCCGCTATACGAGAAAAAATAATGCAGGATAAGATTTTGAATCTCTTAAAGAAAAAAGAAGGCTATGTTTCCGGCGAGGATATCAGCGGCCATTTGGATATCAGCCGGCAGGCGCTTTGGAAGCATATCCAGGAATTAAAAGATAAGGGTTATGTTATCGAAGCAGTTCCGCATTTGGGCTATCGTCTTGAGTCTAGCCCAGACAGGTTATTTGAATTTGAAGTTTTACGCGGCCTGAATACTAAGGCCTTTGGCAAGAAAATATTTTATTTCGATACGCTTACTTCAACTATAGATATGGCGATGGACTTGGGGGTCAAGGGAGCTGCCAGCGGGACATTGATTTTAGCTGAATCCCAAACTAAGGGTAAGGGAAGGTTAGGCAGGGTCTGGTTTTCTCCCAAGTATAAGGGTTTGTATATGTCATTGATCTTACGGCCGGATATGCTTCCGACCCAAGCGTCCATACTGACGCTTTTAGCCGCGGTGAGTATCTGTGATGCCATAAGGAACGCTGCAGGGGTAACAACTCAAATAAAATGGCCAAATGATATATTGGCAAATAACAAAAAGCTCTGCGGAATATTAACGCAGGTAATTGCCGAAACTGACAGGATAGATTTTATGATTATTAGCGCCGGGATAAATGTGAATAACGATAAAAAATCTTTAGTCAGCACAGCCACTTCTTTAAGGGAGCAGAGAAAAGATGAAATGAGCCGGGTTAGCCTTTTGCAAGAGATACTGCGTGAACTTGAGGGGAACTATCTTGTCCTTAAGAAGAAGGGAGCCAGCCTTATTCTAGAGAAATGGCGTCAGCACAATACTACTTTAGGCAGGAGAGTGAAGGTTTATTGTCAGCACAAACATGTGGAAGGAGAAGCGCTGGATATAGATATTGACGGTGGGCTGCTTGTCCGTAAAGATAACGGCATAACCGAGCATATTATGGCAGGGGACGTCGTGCATTGCAGGTAAGCCATTGTAAACTATAGGCACATAATTGGTTGACAATTAAACGCGTTATTTTATAATATGCGTTATGCAAAAGATAAAATGGCGCGTTTTATTTTTTATAGTGATTATGGCAGGATTGCGGCTTCCTGCCTTTGGCGAGGATGATTCCGGCGCCAGTTTAGAAAAAATCGTAGTTTCCAAGAGCAGGAATCTTTTTCTTGAGCAGTATTCTTTGGATTCAGCGGATTTTGAAAGCCTGCCCTATAGCTCGCCGATAGAAGCGTTAAATACTCTTCCGATAGATTTACAGAGCCGTTCTCCCCATAGCGCGATACAGGCGGATTATTCTTTACGCGGCTCAAGTTTCCAGGATGTTTTGATTTTGCTTAATGGCGAGCGTATCAATGACCCTCAGACAGCCCATTTTAATTCCGATATCCCGTTTACCAGCGCGGATATTTCCAGATTGCAAATATTGCCGTCAGCTTCTTCGTCGACTTTCGGGCCTGACGCGATTGGAGGAGCAGTTAACTTTGTCGTTAAAAAGCCGATTGAGAAGAAATGCGTTTTAGAATTATCCGGGGGACAATACGGCATTTACTCCCAGCTTTTTAGCGTAAGCGATAAGATCAGGGATTTAGGTGTCAGGTTATCTGTAGAAAACGGACAGTCGAACGGTTTTTCCGAGGATACTGATTACAAGAAATTTACCACAAGCATAGTTTCTTCATTGGGGCTGCCGCTAGGTTCATTTGATTTACGCGCGGGTTTTCAGAAAAAGGATTTCGGCGCGTATGATTTTTATACTCCGGGAATGGGGTATCCATCAAAAGAGTGGACCCGGACCTATCTTCTGGACGCCGGATTTAACCTTGGCAAGGAAGGATTTATCATCAAGCCTAATTTTATCTGGCGCAGGCACTATGATAAATTTATTCTTGATAAAACAGGAGCGCGCAGCAATTTTGTCGCTAACCATCGTAACGATACCTATACTCCGAATATATATTTTCAGAAAGATTTCCTGAAGTTGGGCAAGGCAGGCCTGGGCCTAGAATATGGAGATGAGCGGATAACTTCAACCACCTTAGGCAGGCACACCAGAGGGCATAAAAGCATTTTTATTGATGATACGCTTGCCTTGACTCCTCAGGTTTCTTCGGCTTTATCCTTTCGATGGGATGATTACGCAGGTTTTAATAATACTTATACAGGTTCTGCCTCCTTGCGCTATGAGTTTATCCATTTGAACTTCCTGCATTGCGCTGTTTCAAGGAATATGCGCGTTCCTTCATTCACCGAACTTTATTACAATGATCCCACTACCATAGGCAATTCCAGCCTTAGCGCCGAGAAATCTCTTAATTACGAAGTCGGCTATGAAATTAAAAAAGAAAAATTTTCCTTTGGGCCGACACTATTTTTCCGCAAGGAAGATGATTTTATCGATTGGGTAAAGACTGATCCCAGCCAGCCGTGGCAGGCTCAAAATATTCCCGGAGCCTTTGTTTCAGGGATAGAAGTTAAATTAGAAGCGGAGTTAAATAGAATTATGAGCGTTGATACTAATTATACCTATATTAATGAATCCGCGGATAAAAGCGGATACCTCTTTAAATACGGGCCAAATTATGCCCGGCATCTCTGGAATACCGAAATTAAATTTAAATTGCCTTTTGGCGTTCAGTCAATAGGCTTTACCTATAAGCAGAAACCCGGCAGGCCAGGCTGGTTTCTGCTCAATGCCCGCTTTAATTACAATTTCAACAAAAATATGTCATTATTCCTCTCCGGCACAAATTTGCTTAATGTCGGGTATCAGGAGATAGAGGGGATTCCTCAACCCGGAAGATGGATTGATTCCGGTTTTAAGCTTGAATGGTAATGAAATATAGCTATAATACCATCTCTGTTCATTCACGTAGTTTTATTTCAAGTCGCGCCCAAAGAAGTAGCCAAATACCGTAAAGACAGCCTGATGTGGGCAGGTTTTACCAAAAAGGCTAAGGGCTTTGTGGCTTATTTTACGATGAAACGCTACGGTTACCTTAACCAGTATGCTTCGGTCTATGAATGGGATAAAAAGAGCGACCACGACCGCTTTATGCAGAAGTATCACGATTGGTTGGTAGCTAAATCCAGGGCCAAGGTTAAGGTGTTGGGCTATTATAATCTTAAAGGCGTTGATAGATTTAGGTAGATTTCTTGTTTCCCAATTCCCTTGACACAATCCTCTCTCCGCGTTATCATAATTTCGTATTCAGCCTAAACAAAAGAGCGGAAGCAGCAACCACAAAGGAGGTGCTCCAGTGCCCAATATATTAAGGTATTCTCTCTCTCTCTCTCTCTCTCTCTCTCTCTCTCTAGGAAACTCCTTTCCTTTTTCTTCTTTTTAAGCTTCTTTTTAGCCTTTTCTCTAGTCTTTCCTCCTAGCAATAGCTCTAATAACTCAAGCAG
>JAQUOO010000083.1 GCA_028717055.1 Candidatus Omnitrophota bacterium
CGAATACACTTTCGTAGTGGCTTACAGCGACTCTTACCTGAGCCCTGACTGATTCCCTGTGCACATCCATAAGGGGGAAATAACCGTGGGTAGCGCCACAGGTAATAATCTCCAATTTCCCCAGATCCTGAAATTTCTTGAATGCGTTTACTAAATTACGATTATACCTTAAAAAAGTATCCCGGGCCTTGGAGAATTCGGATAAATACATTAAAGCCAAATTATGGAATTCCGGCTGCCAACGGGTCCGCTCTATCTCCTTATGCGCCAACTCAATCAATCTATTTATGTGTTTTAAATACCTTTCCTGAAGGAGAGAATCGCCCAACATCGAAGTCAATGTCGGGCTAAGAGTCATTGTTATGCGAAAGTCTATCCCGTCATTAACCAACCTCTCAAATGCCAAAATCAGAGGGACATAAGTTTCGGTGATTGCTTCGTAGAGCCAGTCTTCCTCCAGGAAATCTTCGTGCTCGGGATGACGCACATATGGAAGATGGCCGTGCAACACTAAACTAAGATAACCTTTATTCATATTTAATTATACGGGTATAATGACAAATGATAAAATTCAAAAACCAAAATAAATCCAAAGTTAAAATATCAAATCTTAAAACAGAGGTTTGGCCATTTGGATTTTGTCATTTAAATTTATTTTGAATTTTGAGCCTTGTCATTTGACATTAAGCTACTTGGTTTCCCTATTCACAATCGGAGTTATTGTCCGCTCATCTATCTTATCTGCGGATACGGCCTTAACCGGAATAATCTGTTTTCCGTCGGGAAGAGCAAAACGCAAAGTAAATGTCCCATCCGGCCTCAAACTTATCGGCTTGCCCTGGACAGTAACTTTGGCGTCAGGCTCAGTTGCTCCATACACAATCAGCTCACAATCAACCCTAAGCCAAAAAGCTCTTTTTAAAGGCTGCCTTCTTCCAGGACTGGTCATTGAGGCTATACCCGGAGAGCTCACAATCTTTTCTCTCCATGTTTTTCCTGCCGGAGAACTCTTCCCCTGTCCAAAACCCATGCCATAAAGCCGAGCGAACATTTCATCAGGTATCATCCATTCTTCATCTGTAATCCAGGAAGGGCCATCTAGAGGAGTTTGAGCGACATTTGAACGAAGTATCGTCAGAAATCTTCCATCGCTCAAAATGAGCCCGAAATCAACACACCAGGATTTACCCGGTGTACCGACGTCAATATACCAATTATTGGCAAATTCATGAATATATATGTCAAAGAAACAGTTGGCATTTGAACCGTTAAAATTGATATTGGTTACGTCATAAACCCTCAACACCCGCTTAGCTTTATAAAACTCTTCCCGGAGTTCAGACTTTAACCTTGCTACCGTATCTTGCTTAAGTTCCCAATAAGTATATAGCCACCAGGGGTCTCGCACAAGAAGCGCCATCTTGTCAACTTCATATTTGGAAGGTAAATCCTGAGGTAAATTTTTACCGGGTTGGCGTAAAATCTCCGGGTGGGAGAATTTAGTGGTTCCTACAGCAATTTCTTGCGCTCCAAGAGCCACTTTTACATCCCTTTGAATAGCGGCAACTTTGGCTTTTATTTTTTTTGCAGGCTTTTTTCTCCCTAAGAGCGGCTTTTTCAAAAGAATTTTTTTTATCTTCTTTATTTTAACCCTAGCCATAATCTACCTCCATCTCCCTAATAAAAAAGGGGATTACTCTCCCCTTTTTCAAGAACTATGCGGTTTGCTCTTTACCCCTCCCCTATTTCATTTCCTGGCCTTTTTATTAAATGCCAACTGTTTCTTAAGTTCTTCCTCTAAAGCCTCTTTGTCTTTGCTTAGCTTCTGCAAATCTTCCTTAAGGCTGCTGTTCATCAACTGTTCCTGAGCCAGAATTTTCTTCGTTTCCAGGTTAGCGGCAGTTTCTTGCTCTAGCTGTTTCTGCAATTCTTTTAATTTACCGGCGGCATTCGCGTTCTCCAGCGCAAGCTTGCCGGACTTCTCTTCTATTTCCATCCTATTAAACATTTCCTTCTTGCGGGCGGAGCTCTGGTTATAGGCGTTAACACAAGAACCGATACTAAAAACGAAAGACGCTAAAACTAATCCACTCAATATTATAACAACTCTATTCTTATCCATAATTATATACTTTGGTAAATCGAAGATAAATTACCAAATTCCAATGTCGGATGAAATCCCCTGCCTGCCGACAGGCAATGCTTCAATACCTTAAGACTGAATATTGGAATTTTAAGCATTCACTTGTCATTGGAGCTTGAATATTGGCCACTATTAATACTATTTAAGGTTTTCTTTAGGTTCGTTCAACCCCATCGTTTCCTCGGCAGCCTTGCCTTCTTTGACTTTGGTCACTTTAGGCTGAATCACAATCTCGACTCTACGGTTCAGCTTGCGGCCCTCTTTTGTATCATTATCGGAAACCGACCGGTATTCGCCGAAACCAATGGCAGAAAGCCGTTCCGGAGAAATGCCTTTATCGTTAGCCAAGAAATGCAAGACACTTAAAGCCCGGGCAGTAGAAAGTTCCCAATTCGACTTCCAGCTTGAATGCTTAATTGGAACGTTATCGGTATAGCCTTCTATGCCTACGTTAAAATTAGCCATATTGTCCTTTAGAACGACGGCGACCTTATTTAAAAGAGGATATGCGCTATGTTTGATTTTTGCTTTTCCCGAATCGAAAAGCACATCCCCGACGACGGTAATGACCAACCCCTTCTCCATCATCTGCAGCTTAACTTCATTATCGGAAATCTCTTTTCCCAATCTTTCCTCAAGCAGCTTTTTAGCTTGAGCCAAATCTTCCAGCTGTTGAGAAAGCTGATCAATAGTCTGCTTATCCGAACGCCTGCCGCTTTGAAAGATAAAAGTGCATCCGGCCAGTGAAAAACCCAAAATGACGATAAAAACGGTCTTGAAGATTCTCTTCATAGCTCACCTC
Organism: Candidatus Omnitrophota bacterium; assembly: GCA_028717055.1. Taxonomy (GTDB): domain Bacteria; phylum Omnitrophota; class Gorgyraeia; order Gygaellales; family Profunditerraquicolaceae; genus UBA6233. The sequence continues at coordinate 2,946 of JAQUOO010000083.1, forward strand.
TCCTTTTATTGAAATTTACTATAACACAGGCCCAAAACCTAGTCAAGAAAAATAGTGTCTTCTCTGGCAGAACCTATGGAAATCATGGAAATTTTAATATTCAAGATATCGGAAATCCAAGATAAATAGTTTCTGGCATTGGATTGTAAATCACGCAGCCTCTTCGGTTTGACGGAAACTTTCGGCCAGCCGGGAAAAACTTTATACACGGGTTTAAGCTTGCTGAGGACATCGAAATCGTGGGGGAATTCGCGAAACATTTGACCTTTATATTTATAAGCGGTGCAAATTTTAACCTCTTTCAAACCATCAAGCACATCCATCTTCATTATTGCCAGTTCCTTTATGCCGTTTAGCATAACCGCCTCTTTTACCATAACGCTATCAAGCCAACCGCATCTGCGGGGCCTGCCGGTAGTTGCGCCGAATTCGTTGCCTCTTGAACGCATAAATTTTGCAAAAGGCTCGCTAAATTCGGTCGGAAAAGGCCCTTCTCCGACACGAGTTGTATAAGCCTTGGCGACACCGATAACTTTATCTATTCTTACCGGAGATACCCCTGTTCCTATACAAGCTCCGCCGCTGGTAGCTGAAGACGAAGTTACAAAAGGATACGTCCCAAAATCAATATCCAAAAATGTGCCTTGCGCCCCCTCAAAAAGAATATCTTTATTTCTATCGGTAGCATGATTCAATAAAAGAGCGGTATTGGCGATATAGGGCGCGAATAGCCTGCCGTAATCCAGGTATTCCTTATAGATAGAATTGAAATCAAAACCTTTATGCTTATAAACCTTCCTGAAAATCTCATTCTTTTCTTTCAGGTTATCTTTCAGTTTATCGCGCAAGACTCCGGGATTGAGAAGATCGATCATTCTTATGCCGCAACGGCTAATCTTATCCGCATAACACGGCCCGATGCCTCTTCCGGTTGTCCCTATCTTGTTTTCTCTCTTGGTCTCGCGTAACTGATCTAAAATCCTATGATATGGCAGGATCACGTGCGCTAAGGAAGAAATCTTCAAACGGTTGTCAATCTTAATTCCAGCGCACTTGGCTTCTTCCATCTCGCGCAATAATACTTTCGGGTCAACTACGACGCCATTGCCTATACAGCAGATTTTATCTTTATGCAAAATCCCTGAAGGCATAAGATGGAATACGTATTCCTTATCCCCAACCACTACCGTATGGCCGGCGTTGTTTCCGCCTTGATAACGGACAATATAATCAACTTTTGCGGATAAGATATCGATTATCTTACCCTTGCCTTCATCTCCCCACTGCGTCCCTACTAAAACTAAGTTCATTTTTTCCTTTTCATGTTTTCCCTAAATACTATATACTATCTGCTAAATACTCTCTATCCTAGGCATATTACGGCGCCATCGTAAATATCTTACGAGCTATATCCGGATACTTGGCTACAAACTTAAGCTCATCGTCAACTAGGGGCTTTTGATTATGAACATTGGCATATCTGACCAGTTCCAAAACTTCCGTTGCCTCAGCATCATCCTTAAAAATAATC
>JAQUOO010000084.1 GCA_028717055.1 Candidatus Omnitrophota bacterium
CATAAGTCCCCAGTTTCGGCGTAGGATTGAATTCATTCATCCTGTCGATAAAAATAACCCCGGGCTCTCCGTTTTTATGCGCCTGCTTGACGATTAAATCGAATACTTCTTTGGAATCAACCTGCTTAACCGGTTTATGCGTATGCGGATCAATCAAATCATAATGTTGGCCCTTCTCAAGCTTTTGCATAAAGTCGTCGGTAATGGCGATGGATATATTAAAGTTGGTTATTTGCTTATTATTCTCTTTGCACATCGTAAAATCCATGACATCGGGATGATCCACTCTTAGAATGCCCATGTTGGCTCCGCGACGGGTACCGCCCTGTTTTACCGCCTCAGTCGCCGCGTCATAAACACGCATAAATGAAATCGGGCCCGAAGCAATACCTCCGGTAGTTTTAACTACGGCATTCCTTGGGCGCAGACGGGAAAAGGAAAAACCCGTGCCGCCGCCGGATTTATGAATCATTGCCGTGGTCTTTAAACTTTCAAAAATGGATTCCATCGAATCTTCGATAGGGAGCACAAAACAGGCGCTCAACTGCCCCATGTCTTTACCGGCATTCATTAAACAGGGAGAATTGGGAAGGAACTCCAAAGCAGTCATGACCCGGTAGAAATCATCTTCCAGCTTTCTGATTTCTGTTTCGCTTTTACCGTAGATTTTATCCGCGATAGCAATTGCCGAAGCCACGCGTCTAAACATTTCTTCAGGCGTTTCGATTACTTTGCCTTCTTCATCTTTCTTAAGATATCTTCTCTTTAAGACCTTTAAAGCATTTTCGGATAATCGCAAACTCATCTTTTGTCTCCTTAAGAAGTTGAAAGTTTTGATTTAATTTCGACAGGTAATTTTAACATACCCCCAAGAGGCTTGTCAACAGAAAATTACAATATATTGTGTAATTAAACTTTAATTTATACAATAGATTGTATTTAGTTTTAAATAATGCGTGGGCTGGCTTTATATTACGAGCAAGCGCGAAGACTAAATTGTCCGGCAGGATTCGCGTATTATGAGCTCTGTCGGAAGGACAATTTTTTTAATCTCAGCGTCTTTTTGGGAATTCATCAGGCGGTTTAATTCCTTAACTCCCTCTTCAGCCATCTTAATCAGAGGCTGCCTTACCGTTGTCAAAGCCACAGGCCCGTATAATCCCGAGGGATTGTCATCAAAACCTACTATCGATAAATCTGCCGGAATGTTTTTACCTAATTCTCTGGCCACTGCCATTACTTCAAGCGCCATAGAGTCGCTGGCTACAAATACCGCGCTAGGGGGCTCCGCCATCTTAAACAATCTTTCAGCTGCCTGGCGGGCCTGGCCCCGGGAATAATCCGTTTTCAATATATACTCTTCTTTTTGCGCAATACCTGCTTCTTTTAAAGCCGCCGAGAAACCTTCCAGACGTTTAGCCGCAGCTTGAGTGGTCAAGTCGCCGCTAATGTGCGCAATCTTTTTATGCCCCAAACTGATTAAATAATTAACGGCGGCTTTAGCGCCTCCAGAATTATCAACAGCAATACAGCTAACCGGTAAATCCTCGACGTAGTTATTGATTATTACACAAGGCAGGCCTAAATCCAGGGCTTCTTCAACTTGAGGCCGGGTGCCGATAATATCCGAGAATATAACGCCGCCCACCCCTCTTAATTTAAGAGGAACCTTGCTGTGGCTGTCGGTCAAGTGCAGCAGCAAGTCAAGCTTGAAAGCTTCGCAAAGGGTTCCGGTTGCCCGGATCAGTTCCAAGGCGTAAAATGAATAGAAAACTCCTTCATAACGGGGAATCAGCAAAGCAACAACATTGCTTTTGCCTGTGGCCAGGCGCTGGGCGAATATTGAAGGCTGGAATTTCAGTTCCTTTACGGCTTCCATTACTTTAAGGCGGTTGTTTTCTTTTACCGCGCCCACTTTATTAATAACGCGTGAAACCGTAGTAACGGAGACCCCGGCTAAATGCGCAACATCTTCGATTGATTTATTCCTGGAAGGATTTTTCTTAGTGCGTGTCATTTATTGCTCACTTAACCACATCGCCAATCTTGATTGAATCGGTTTCTCTTTTTATATCGCAAGCAGAAATATCTTTTCTGATTTGAATAGCTTCGATAACGGCAATAACTCTTTCCCCTCTATAAACCTTAAGCACATCTTTGGCCTTAAGCCCCGAATCAAATCCGGAATTTATAATAACAAAGTTATTCTCTCTATTAATAGCCAGAACCTTGCCAACCTGCCTGCTGTCTGCTGCGCTACCGAGTGCCTCACCCTGGGGTTTAACCACTATAGCAGGCAAATCTACCGAGTCTTTTTCTTTTGATTTGTTTTCCGTCAAAACAGGCTTAGCTAAACCGCTTTTAATGGTATCGACCTTCTGCTTTAACCCTCCCATTTGCGCGGCCCCATCCGTAAACATCGTTTCCATTTGGGAAAGTTTTTGCTCCAGGTCAACTTTGCCTTCCTGAAGGCCCTGAAGTTTCTTCTCTAGGTTTACCTTTCGGGAATTAAGACTCTGGAGCTGCCGCCTCAATAAAATATTTTCATTCTTAACCGTCTTATAGCCGTCCTGAATTTGCTTCTTGTCGTTCTTCTCTCTGACCAGATCTTGAGCAATCCCCTCGGCCAGTTTCTGGTTATATTCGATCTGCCGCTTCAAATCGGCGTTTTCCCGTTTCAAACCCTTAAGATCCAGCTCCAGGCTGTTCTTTTCTCTCTGCGCCTGTTCATTGATTATTTGTATTGATTTAAAATCGTTGCGCAGATTGCTAAGCTGCAATTCCAGTTCGTTCTTTGACTTCAATATTCCAGCCCAATAGCTATCATCTGTCTGCGGAGGCTGCTCTGGCTGGACAGGGCTCTGGCTTAAAGTTTCCATTTGGCTGGCCTGCGACTTTAATTTTTTATTCAACTCTTCTTTGGCTTTATCAACTTCCTCTAACTTCTTTTCTAAATCCAATCTTTGCTTGACGGCATCTTCAAGGTCTTTGGTTAAAGAAGTAATCTTGCTTTCATAACCGCGCAAAGATACAGTCAGCTTATCTATCTTGGTATTAAGAGCAGAATTTTCGGTCTTTAAATCGTTTCTTTCGCGCGTCAAATCCTGCTTGGCGTTAAACGTCTGGATAAAAAGAAAAAGACAGGCTAATGTAAATACCGCAAGGCCGATTATGATAAATTTTGCCTTTTGTTCCATTTACCCTCCTTATGGATTATAATTGCGCAAAAACCCTTTGCATTACCAAACTTGCCGCCCCCAGCGCTACCCCATTTTCTCTCAACTGGGAATAAATAACCTTTAGGCCTTCACCCGACTCCCTAAACGACCAATCTCTAACCGTAGAGGTTGTTTTCTTCAGGAAATCTTCACCGGCTTCTTCCATGCCTCCTCCGATAACGACTACTTCCGGATTGAGCAAATTGACTAAAGAAGCAATTTTAATTCCTAATCTTCTGGCGGCCTTGTCCAAAGCTTCAACTGCGACGCTGTTTTGCATCCTGGCCGCGCTGAATATGCTTTTCAAATCAACGCCTTCTATCGGAATACGGGTAAATTCAAAGAACTCTTCGGCCTTTTTGCTATCGCTAAACAAAGATTTCTTTACCCATTCAACAATTCCCAAATCCATATCCCAGCGTTTGAGAAAACACGGAGAACCGGGCCCACAGTTAAAGTCATCCTGCTCTCTATAATTATAAATCGATGTCTCTCCCGCATACCCCTGGGTACCGCGATAAACTTCTCCGTTAATCATTATACCGCATCCTACCCCGGAAAACATATAAATTATATTTTTGTAGCTTTGCCCGAGGTTTAACCAATATTCTCCGAAGCAGGCGCTGGTAGCATCATTTTCTATCAACGTGGGGAGATTGAACTCTTTCTCCACCAGCCCCTTCAAAGGGACATCCACGGAAGCGTAAGTATAATAATGGTCGGTCTTTTGCGGCCAATGGATTATGCCGTTTTTCTTATTTACAAGCCCGGCTATTCCTATCCCCACTCCCTGAATATGAGGAACATATTCTTTTGAACGCCGCAGAATTTCGCGCACTATGTCTAAAACAGACTCGGATATTTCCCGGACTGAAGTCCGGGGACGGGGGTTTTGGGTTTTTATAATGATGTTTCCTTTGAAGTCTGCCAGTAAACCAACCATATTCATCAGGTTAAGCCCTACCCCGATGACAAAACCGGCCCGCGGATTTAAATCCAAGAGCACCGGCCTTCTTCCGCCTTCGGAAACATCCAGCTCTTTTTCAAAGACCAGATTATGCCTTATGAATTCGTCGATACAGTTAGATATGGTTACTACGTTTATGCCCATATCCCGCGAAATCTCGGGCCGGCTTATTGGCCCGCGTTTTCT
>JAQUOO010000085.1 GCA_028717055.1 Candidatus Omnitrophota bacterium
TTGCCTTTGGCGATGCTGGTAGTTGGTGGAAATTTAGCCGAGTTAAATCTTAAGAATATAGACAAGAAAACAATGTTTCTTTTGATTCTATTAAAGATGATTTTACTGCCTGCTTTAGGCTTTGCGGTAGTAAGTATTTTGGGTATTTCTAAGCTGATAGGGTTACTTATTCTTATCCAATTAGCCATGCCTTCGGCAGTGACATTGTCGGTAATCCTGAGGAACTATAAGAAAGAAGATCTTTTAGTTAGCCAGGGGATTCTTCTTACGCACTTGGTCAGCGTTATTACGATCCCTATATTTTTGATTATATATTTTGGTCAAAGTATGCTAAAATGAGTACAATTGTCGCCTCAAACCATAAAGGATACAGAGATTACAATGTTCTGGAAACCTTTGAGTCCGGAATAGAGCTAAAAGGAGGCGAAGTAAAGTCTATAAGGCAGGCAAAGGTTACTTTGAACGATAGTTTTGCCCGCGTTGAAGATGGGCAGTTGTTTTTATATAACACGCATATAAATCCTTATGCCGAAGCTAGTTATATGAATGTTGAGCCTACGCGTAAACGCAGGCTCCTTCTGCATAAGAAACAAATCGAGAAGTTAGAGAGTAAACTTACGCAAAAAGGGCTTACACTTATTCCTCTTAAATTCTATTTTAATTCAAGGGGTTTTGTAAAAGTTGAAGTAGGGCTTTGTAAAGGTAAAAAGCTCTATGACAAAAGAGACGATATCAAGCGCCGCGAAACAGATATAGCGATGCGCAGGATACTAAGAAACAGAAGGTAGGGAATGATCCCTCGTCTGTAGATAAAACGTATTGTTGACTCGGAGTCAATTATTACGAAGTAGACGGGGCCAAGGTCCTTGGCGCCTGCTGGCGCTTGGGGCTAATTTTCAGAACAAGGTAGACGGAAAATTGGGGGTGAATTGGGCTCGACTTAGGCTGTCGGGTAAGAGCAGCATGTCGCGGACGCATGGTTAGCCGCGTTAATAACCCGTGCACAATACAAACGCAAATACAACTAACCGTTTGTTCAGCTCACCAATTATGGGTGCACCAGTAATGGCGACCCCGTCATTTGTGAGTCCAGCCTTCGGTAACTAAATTACCGAAGCCTCTATCCATCCAGCCTACGGGGTGAAATAGAGACTCAAGTAGGCTAGTCCTGTTATTTTGTCTTTGTAAGCGGGATGAAAATCTAAAAGGCTGCGGCTTGCAAATCCTGCCTTGGAGGAGTTGCAAGATTAAGCGAAAATCCGGGGCTAAACATGTAGCGGCTTTTATCAGATTGTTTAAGGACGCCGGTTCAATTCCGGCCACCTCCACCATTTCAATTAGTTTATGTTTCATCTCCATTTATAAATAAGTCAGAAGCAAAAATAGGAAATTCAAGTGAAGAAGTGGCCTCGTGTTAAAAAGCTGAAACTTATAATGGGTGAGTGGATTTGATATGTGTAAACGATTAGTTTTTATACAGGTTATATTTATTCTTTTTCTCGCCGGTTGCGTAACCCTTCAGCCCAAGGAATCTATTCCGACTTGCAAGATAAACGGTGTGACCTATTATTCTTTGATTCCTCTTTGTGAAGCTAAGGGAATAAATTGGCAGTATGATACTTTTACCAGAGTTGTTGTCTTAAGAAAGGGAACGGATAGGATAAACCTGAAAGTAGGGGATGATTTGATTTTGGTCAATCAGAGGGCCGTTTTATTGAGCCGCCCGATAGAGATTTACGAAGGGGCGGTGGTTGTCCCCGCTAAATTTAAGGAACAGATTATTGATGTTTTATTTCGGAAAGAGCCGGTTTTACCTCAGAAAATATCTTCTTTTGTTATTTCAAAAAAGATTAGAAAGATCGTCGTCGATGCCGGTCACGGCGGTAATGATCCCGGAGCAATAGGCAGGACAGGCTTAAGGGAAAAAGATGTTAATTTGGATATCGCCAAGAGATTGGCTCTGTTGTTGAAGTCGGAAGGTGTAAATGTTGTGATGACCCGTTCTACCGACAGGTTTATTCCGCTAGGCGCTAGAGTTGGAATTACTAATAAATCCGGGGCCGATATTTTTGTAAGTATTCATTCCAACGCTAATCGCACTAGAAGTATGAACGGTTTTGAGGTTTATTACGTAGCATCCAGTTTAAATGACGCCAAGCGTGCGCTTGTTACCGCTAAAGAAGGCAATCTTAATTTGGAGGGATCTTTATTTGCCAGCCGTTCTCTGGAATTAAGAGCTATGCTTTGGGATATGATTTATGCCTATGATCGAGCCGAGTCAATACAATTGGCAAAGAATATTTGCCGGTCGGTCGGCAGCAATATGAATGTTAAAATTATAGGAGTCAAAGATGCCCGTTATGAAGTCTTGCGGGGTTCCCGGATTCCCGCAGTTTTGGTGGAAGTAGGATTCGTATCTAATTACAATGAGGAGCGGATGCTCAAGAATGGATTCTACCGGCAGAAAATCGCCGAGAGTATAATGGATGGTATAAGCGACTATGCACAGGAGTTGGCTATGGTGGAGGCAGATAGGAGATGAAATCTATAGGAGTTTTTGATTCGGGAGTGGGGGGGTTGACCGTTGTTAAGGAGTTGATCCGTCAACTTCCGCGCGAAAATATAATATATTTTGGAGATACTGCCCGCGTTCCTTATGGAATCAAATCTAAGGAGACGGTCATTCGTTTTTCGATAGAAAATATACTGTTTTTACTCAAACATCAAGTGAAGTTTATCTGTGTTGCCTGTAATACTGTATCGAGCTTTGCGTTGCCGGAGATTAAAAATCATTTCCGCGTTCCTATCGTTGGCGTGATTACCCCGGGAGCGAGGGAAGCTGTTTATGCTACGCGAAATAGGCGTGTCGGCGTTATTGGCACCAAAGGCACGATTAAAAGCCGCGCCTATGAGGATGAAATTAAACAGCTCGATTCTAAAGTTAAAGTTACGGCTGTAGCTTGTCCTTTGTTTGTGCCTTTTGTTGAAGAAGGGTGGCTAACCGGAGATGTCGTTTTAACTGTGGTGAAGCAGTATTTAAAGCCGCTTAAAGAAGCCGGAGTTGATACAGTTATTTTGGGTTGCACGCATTATCCATTGCTAAAAAATCTGATCAGCGAAGTTATGGGTAAAAGTGTAACTTTGATAGATTCAGCCAAACAGGTTGCCATCGAAGTGAACAAAATTCTATCTAGCGAGGGGTTATTGAATGAGAAGGGCAGAGGAAAGCATGAATTTTTTGTCAGCGATAACCCGGAATGGTTTAGTAATTTAGCAGAGAGATTTTTAGGAGAACCGGTTAAAAACGTAAAGAAGGTAAACAATGTTTAAGCTAAGAATCGAAGGTAATTTTAGCTCGGCGCATAATTTAAGAGGTTATAAGGGTAAATGCGAAGATCTGCATGGCCACAACTGGAAGGTAGAGGTTGTAGTAACAAGCGATAAGCTTGACAAGATTGGCATGGTTGTAGATTTCAAGTTTTTAAGAAAGAAGCTCTACTCCATTTTAGAGGAATTGGATCATAAGTATTTGAATGATTTGCAATTCTTTAAGAAGGTTAATCCTACCTCTGAGAATATCGCCAAATATTTATATGATTTGCTTAAAAGCGAAGTTTCAAATCTCTATTCCGTAACTGTCTGGGAGTCTGATACCGCAAGCGCTACATATTATGCCGAGTAAGAAAGCCGTTGTCCTTCTGTCCGGAGGGCTTGATTCAGCTACAACTTTATATATCGCTAAGTCCGAAGGCTACCTTTGTCATTGTCTGGTTTTTGATTATGGACAACGCCACCGCCGGGAGATAGAGGCTGCTAAAAAAATATCCCGTTTGGCAGGATGTCCGCTGGAAATCATCAAGATTGTTTTGCCGTGGAAGGGGTCTGCTCTTTTGGATGATAAGATAAAACTGCCAAACTCGAAAGCCAAAACTCCAAACCAAATTCCTGTAACTTACGTTCCCGGGCGCAATATCATATTTTTAAGTTTTGCCCTTTCGTTTGCCGAAGGAATTTCGGCTAATGCGATATTTATCGGAGCCCATGCCCAGGATTATTCGGGTTATCCTGATTGTCGTCCGGAGTTTTACGCTGCATTTAAAAAAGTAGTCTCAACAGGGACAAAAGCAGGAGTGGAGAATAAGGGAATTAAAATCAGGACCCCTTTGATTAATATGACTAAGGCCGAAATTATCAGGCTTGGCAGTAAATTAGGAGTTCCGTTTGAGTCGACTTGG
>JAQUOO010000086.1 GCA_028717055.1 Candidatus Omnitrophota bacterium
GACTTTAGAGAGGACCTCAAAACCCTCTACAAACTCCGACATAATCCGGAATACCCGCCAGGGATCTTCCCGCGTAAAATCGTTAACTAAATCAGCTCTTGGGGTACAGCGTTTTTTTACCATTTTAGAGGAGCCCTCCAGGTTTCTTTTAACCTCTCAATATCCGCTTTAACGCAAATCTTTCCGTCCAATCCATAGATCTTAAAATCTTTCCCTTTATTCAGGCAGCCGATTAATCCGAATGTTTTACCTTTTAAGCTCTGTTCGAAATCTTCTTGATTTTTCCTGGTGACTTCCACGATAAACCGGGAGCTGGATTCGGAGAACAAAATGAAATCGTTACGCTTTTGGCCCATATAAGGAACGCCGGATAAAAATAAATCCAGCCCCAAGCCTCCGCTAAATGCCATTTCCGCCGAGGCCACTCCTAATCCTCCTTCAGAGCAATCATGCATTGAGCGAATTAATCCTTTATCTGCCGCTTTGCTTAAAGCATCAAAAAGTAATTTGGCTTTTCTAACATTAACTTTAGGGCAGTTATTTCCGATAGCTTTAAATAAATCATAATAATGCGAGCCGCCTAATTCTTCCGAAGTATCTCCCACTATGTAAATAAGGTTCCCCGCCTCTTTAGCATACATGGAAATTGCTTTACCGGAGTCATCCATAACGCTGATTGCGGAAATTAAAAGCGTCCCGGGGATAGCCATAGATTTACCGTGCTCGCTGTATTCGTTATAAAGACTGTCCTTCCCGGAAATAAATGGCGTGCCAAAACCGATGGCTGTATCATAACAGCCGTAGGAACAACGCACCAGGCTTCCCAGCCTGTCAGGTTTATCCGGATTTCCCCAGCAAAAATTATCCAGGATTGCCACCTGCTTTAATGAGCCGCCTACGCTGATAATCTGGCGCAGGGCTTCATCAATACAGGAAGCAGCCATCCAGTAAGGGTCAATAAAGCCATACCTGAAATTAATCCCGTTAGAGACTATCACGCTCTTGGGAGAACCCAAAACCGGCTTAACAATGCTGGCATCTGAAGGCCCGTCATTATTTATTCCAACCAGAGGTTTTAGATTTGAGCCTCCCTGCACTTCATGGTCATACCTGCGGATTACCGACTCCTTGGAACAAATATCATAATGCGCAAGCAATTTGGTTAAAGCAGGGGTTAGATCTTTCGGACAATTTATTTTTGGTTCTTTGTGTTTTGCCTGGACATACACTGCTGTTTTGGCGCCTTTTGGCAAGCCATCATGGAGAAAACACATATCCAGCTGGCAAACCAGGTTATCTTGATAATAAAGTTCCAGCTTCTTTGTATCGGTAAATTCGCCGATTACGGTTGCTTCCACATTTTCATTGGCAAAGACTTGCAGTAATTCCCCGATTTTTTCTTTAGGCACAGAGAGAACCATTCTCTCCTGCGACTCCGAAATCCAAATTTCCATATAGGATAAACCGTTATATTTTAAGGGGACCTTATCCAATTCCACCCGCGCTCCCATTTCAGCGCCCATTTCACCTACGGCGCTAGACAACCCGCCTGCTCCGCAATCCGTTATCGCGCTGTATAAATTTTTGTCGCGCGCCTGCAAAATCGTATCCAGCATCTTTTTTTCCTGAATGGGGTTACCTATCTGCACTGCGCCGGAGGAAACTGTTTCGGATTCATGGGTAAGCTCACCGGATGAAAAAGTCGCGCCGTGGATTCCGTCTCTACCGGTCCTGCCTCCCACAACCACCACCAGATCTCCAACATTGGTTTGCTTAAAAGATTTATCGCGCGGCATTATCCCGGCTGTTCCGCAATATACCAAAGGATTGCCGGTAAATTTCTCGTGGAAAAGTATGGCGCCGTTAACCGTAGGAATACCCATTTTATTCCCGTAATCCTGCACACCGCTGACTACACCCTTCATTACCCGCTTAGGATGCAGCGCGCCAACCGGTAATTTACTGAATGGATAATCCGGCAAACCAAAACAGAATATGTCGGTATTTAAAAATGGTTTTGCTCCTAACCCCGTGCCCATGGGGTCGCGAATAACTCCGCCGATACCGGTATTGGCTCCGCCAAAGGGCTCTAAGGCTGAAGGATGATTGTGGGTTTCCACCTTAAAACAAATATTGTATTTTTCGTCAAAGCGGATAATCCCGGCATTGTCCTTAAATACCGATACGCACCAGGGCTTATTTAATTCCCGGGTGACTTTCATAATCGTGGCTTTAAGTAAGCCGTCGATTAACCTGGGTTTCTGATTTTTTTCGCTGTAATTTATTTTTCCGCGGAAGGTTTTATGCGAACAATGCTCGCTCCAGGTCTGGGCAACAGTTTCCAATTCACAATCAGTCGGGTTTCTTTTCAGGCTCTTGAAATAATTTTTAATCGCGCGCATTTCAGCCAGATTCAAAAATAACTGCCCTTTTTTGCTAAGCTCCATTAATTTTTGATCGGAAGCGCCTAACAGATCAACAATAGTTAAACTGAACTGGCGGGAAGATTCTCCGGTCCGGCCTTCAGGATGAGCCGGTCCGGATTTTACGATATGCTGGATTAATTTATTATAGAGAAGTTTATCGCAAATGGTTTTAAGCTGGCCGGCGGAGAGTTTTCCGCTGATAATATATTTCTTGGCGGTCTTGACCGAACGCGCGCCTGTAATGCCTAAATCCTTTATCCCTTTTAAAGCGGATTCTTCGACCGGTTCCATTACTCCGGGATTGTAAGCAACTTCGACTATGGCTTGGCCTTTTTTAGTTTTAGGCGGAACCGGATTAATAGAATAATCTTGGCAGATTTTATCGGCAAGCAGCTCAACGCAAACCTTCTGAATATCTTCTTCGCTAAGCTCGCCGATAATAGTATAAACCTGGATAAAGCGCACACTCCTGACCGTCTTTATCCCAAAATCAAGAATATCAGCCTTGACGCCTTCGCCTACAGCGTCAAAGATCCCGGATTTGTCTTTTACTTCAATTTTGTAAAGCATGGTTTACAAATTACGGAGTGCCAGGTGGGTAATATTTTATAAGCCGACTTTAGCAAAAATCCTGTTTACGTTGCGCAGATAATAATTCAAGTCAAATATATTATCCAGCTCTTTTTCGTTTAGATATTTTATAACTACCGGATCCAGCAATAAGCAATCTTTGAAATCCGTCCCCTCTTTCCAGGAAGCCATAGCGCAGCGTTGAACCAAATCATAAGCTGCTGGACGCGCAAGGCCCTTTTCCATTAACGAAAGGAGCGCTCTCTGAGAAAAAATCAAACCCCGGGTTTTAATTATATTAGCCATCATGTTTTCCGGGTAAACATTTAACCCTTCGATAACCTGAATGAATTTATTCAACATATAATCCAAAGCCAAGGTAGAATCCGGCATAATTATTCTTTCCACCGAAGAATGCGATATATCCCTTTCATGCCAAAGCGCAACATTCTCTATTGCGGCCACAGAATTACCGCGCAAGAGCCTGGCTAAACCGCAAACGCGTTCGCAGATTACCGGATTACGCTTATGCGGCATAGCGCTTGAGCCTTTCTGGCCTTTTCCAAAAGGTTCCTCGGTTTCTAAAACTTCGGTGCGCTGCAAATGGCGCAGTTCAGTAGCAAATTTCTCTAAAGAGGCGCCGCACACCGCAAGCGTTGTCATATATTGCGCGTAGACGTCGCGCTGGACTATCTGGGTGGAGATATTCGCCGGCTTTAAACCAAGCTTGCGGCAAACATAGGTCTCGGCTTGCGGGTCAATGTTAGAATAGGTGCCTACAGCCCCGGAGAGCTTACCGACGGATACTTCTTTCTTGGCCAGCTCCAAACGCTCTAGATTACGCCGCATTTCATCATACCAAAGCGCTAACTTCAAACCGAAAGTGGTAGGTTCTGCGTGCACGCCATGGGTGCGGCCCATACAAGCGGTATCCTTATAAATTCTGGCCTTTTTAGCCAAGGCCCTGAGCAATCTATTTACATCAGCGATAAGGATATCCGAAGCTGCTTTAAGCTGGACCCCCAAAGTAGTATCCAAAACATCCGAAGAAGTTAACCCGGCATGCAGGTATTGGGCGTCTTTCCCTATATATTGGGACACATTAGTGACAAAAGCCACTACATCATGTTGTGTCTTCTCTTCGATTTTCCGGATTTGATTTAAATCAAACTTGGCTTTCTGTTTGATTCTTTTGACTGCGTCTTGAGGGACCTTCTTCTGTCT
>JAQUOO010000087.1 GCA_028717055.1 Candidatus Omnitrophota bacterium
TTCGGTTTTATATCTTCTGCCAACATACTCTTGGACACATCTACTGCTACCAATATATCCAAGCCTCTGCGTTTTATCTCTTGCCACTTAAACCCCCATTGCGGACGCATAAAAGAAAAAGCTGTTAATGAGAAAACTACAATAATCAAAACCTGTTTTAATCTGTATTTACGAATATCAAAAGAAGCAAGGAGCGTAGCTAAGAGATTTGCCTCGGCAAAGGCTTCCAGAGATTTCTTTCTCCTTGCGTTTACCCAGAAAAAGAAACCTATCACGGCTATGATTAACCAAAAAAGATGAGTTGCTTGTATATTGGCAAATCTCATACTTAAGGAATTCTCCGTAAAATTGTGTTTCTCAATAAAACCTCTAACAACAAGAGCGCCATAGCAATAGTTAAAAATATCGGGAACAATTCCCGGTATTCCATATATCCCTTTTCTTCAATAGGGCTTTTTTCCATACGGTCAATTTCAGCATAAATTTCCTTTAATGATTTTGTATCTGTAGCGCGGAAATATTTGCCTTCTGTCTTGGAGGCGATATTTATCAGACTATCCTCATCAATATCTATTTTTACCGGCTGATACACAGTATTGCCAAAGAAGTCTTTCATCGGGTACGGCGCCATACCCTTGGTGCCAGCGCCAATAGTATATACTTTCACCTTTAAAGCCTTAGCAGCCTCAGCTGCCAAAGAAGGCGAGATTTTTCCCGCATTGTTTATGCCATCAGTCAAAAGAATTACGATTTTACTCTTTGCTTTGGTATTCTCCAGCCGCTTAAGAGCAACTGATAAGCCCGAGCCGATAGCCGTACCGTCTTCGATCATGCCGATTTTAACGCGCTTGAGATTCTCAAGCAGCCAACCGTAATCAAGCGTTAAGGGGCTTGCGGTATAGGCGCGGGCAGCGAAGGCAACAATGCCGATGCGATCATTTTTCCTTCCCTGAATAAAGTTTTCTACAACATCTTTTACTACATCTAAACGGTTTGCCCGCCTGCCTCGCAGAGTAAAATCCTCTGCCAGCATACTGGTTGAGGTATCCAAGGCAAGAATAATATCAATGCCTTCAGTCTGAATCTTTGACTCCTCAATCGGCACTCGAAACCTGGCTAAGGCAAGAGCCAAGAATACAAACACCAGCAGGCGCAAGACCCAAATATATCGGCTGCATAGGGTTTTAAAGGTAGGGCTGCTTATGGTTAGAAACCTCTCCGAAGAAAACCGGATTCCAGGAGATTTATTCTTGCGCAAAGAATAATAAACAATCCCCGCCGCAACGGGAATTAATAAAAAATATATGGGATTTTGAATAAGCATATTCTACAACTTATTTTCTTGTTTAGTCTGATCAACTAATCTTCTTGCCGAGGCAAGCGCTAAACTTGCTTCTGTTTGGGCAGGTTGATATTTTGCGAATTTAACCAAGTCGCAATTAGTCAGAAAATCACGTAATAAGCCTTTATGCTCAACCGATAAAGAGCTATCCTCTTTAACCTTAAGCAGAAATTCCTCGGTGGTCATCTCCGGAGCTCGGATATTAAATCTGTTTTCAAGATAATGCCGCACAATATCTGAGAGTTCTATGTAATAAGCCTTGGTTTGTCCTTTGCGAATATAGTCCTTTTTCTCTAATGCCGCCAAGGCTTCATAAGCAATAATGTGCGCTAGGAGCGGCGGTGCCTTGAATTCCTCTTGCTTTTTATTCAAAAAAATAAAACCAAAAACTCCTCCTATAATTAAAAGAAATGCTGATGCTATTAAGATATAGAGCCACATTCTGCTGGTAAAACTTTTAGGCCCCCTTATATCGCGGATATCCGCTCGATTTGAAGCATTATCCAGTACGCTTTTAACCTCCAATTTTACTTCATTTATGCTTAGCTCCTGCCAATCAGTTTGGCCTTTAGTGCGATATTTAACTACTGACGCCGGAATAGTATGCTCGCCGCTGACATAAGTATCTAAGAGATACCATTGTTTGAAAGTTTTTTTCCCAAATAGACCTTTGGCGCTAGATCCGAAGTCTTTAATCGCAAAACCGGATAAGTTCTCTGGAAGAATTTGCGGGAATTCAACTTCAATATTCTTTTTTGCCTTTGCCGTAATTGTATAGGTGAACTTATCGCCTATTTGTATTGAAGTTTTATCCACTGCGGCAGTCACTTCGATGTCTGAATTTTTCTTTCCCTTATTTTGAGCCGCAAAGGAAATACTACTGTTTACCAAAAACACTCCTAAGCAGAAAATGGCGCAGATTAAATTAATTATCTTTTTTGGTTTCATTTTTATTTCCTGTTTCAAAAATTTCTACCTCTTGCTCTTCCAATGCCTTTTTAAGTAGATCCTGGCTTATTTCCTGCTGTTTTTTCATCTTGTATGCGTATTCAACTTCTGACTTTACTTCCTCAAAACTCTTCTGCCGTTTCTGTCTTTTATCAATTATAGAAAAAACGTAAAATTTATCTTTTATCTTTAAAGGATCGCTTATTTGCCCCTTCTCTTTAAGGAATAGGCTAGAAATTACATCCTTTGCCTCTCCGATACCGGCAATACTTGAATCTCCTTCCGTAATTGAAGCCTCCTGGGGTCTTCCTTCCTGCTTCTTAAGCTTTTGAATCATCTCGTCTTTTTGGGATTCGTTTTCAAAACTCAAATAACTCACCTTTATCTGCGCTGGCTCCACATAAGTATCTTTATTGGCTTCGTAATATAATTTGATGTCTTCGGGGCTAATCTTATCCAGCTTTTCCTGTATTTCTTTACCTAAAAACTGCTCAACTACGATTTGTTTTTTCAATTGCTCTAAGGTTGAGCGGGTTTCTTCTTTTGTATCCAACCCTAAACGCTTTGCTTTTGTATAAAGAACTTCCTGCCCGACATAATTTCTAATGAATTCCAGGCGCCTTTCCGGCTCCTCTAAGCTTTTTTTCATCCATTGCGGAACATTCTTGATAGCTTCATCAATCTCAGTATCGGTTATTTCTCTTTTTCCGATGCGCGCAACTACCTTTCCCTTTGCTTCTTTCTCTTTGCCCAAAGAAGTCCGCGCCTCCAGTTCGTATCTGGCCTGACTGCTCATCCCCAAATTCTCCAATGCCTCAATTATCTTTTGATTCATTTCTCCAGCAAACTCTGCCTTTGGATTTAACATCTCTGCTTTATAGAAACTTTTCAGCGCCTTCTCATACTTATATAACTCCATATAAATACTGCCTAGTTTATATAAAAACTGTGCCTCTTCTTGTGGCTGTATCTTGCCAACAGCAAGATATTCTTCGAATGCTTCAGCGGCCTCACTCTTTAGCCCTTTGCTTAAAAGCTTGTTAGCATAGTCTATCTGGCTTGGGCTGGTCAAGAAAGAACTCTGCTCTTTAGGTTTAACTATCCGTGTAGGTAAATTTGCCACCAAAAACATTAAAACCGCTAACATTAAAACTATAATTATGGAAAAGAAAACCTGGCGCATTTAACGTAACCTCCTTTCCCGCATGCGGAAAAATTTAAATAAGGTGCGGTTGTAGGGGATATCGCAGCGGATATCTACGCTATCTACCCCCAATCTATCAAATGTTTTCTTGCGTTCGCCTGTTATCTTTAATGCGTTCTCCCGGAAAGAGCGGCGTAAAGTTTCATTTGAGGTATCCAGATTAAATGTCTTGCCGGTTTCCGGATCATCGAATTGCGCCATGCCGATATTAGGCAAATCCAGCTCTTTGGGGTCGGTTATAGTAATACTCACCAAATCGTGGCGCTTATTGGCAATGGAAAGCGGCTTCTCAAAGTTAGCATCATAAAAATCAGAGACAATAAAAGTAACTGTGCTACGCTTGCATACTTTATTGAGATATTCTAAGGCCGCGGGAATGTCTGTTTTTTTGCCTTGTGGGTTAAAATACAATGCCTCTCTAATGATGCGCAGAACATGGCTTATGCCTTTTTTGGCCGGGACAAATTTCTCGATTTTATCAGTAAAAATAATCAGCCCTACTTTATCATTATTGCGAATTGCCGAAAAAGCCAAGACCGAGCAAATCTCTGCGGCAATTTGCCTTTTTAATTTATTAACTGTGCCGAAATAAGAAGAGCCAGACAAATCCAATAACAACATTACCGTCAGCTC